>NZ_JBHVRO010000002.1:0-249246 GCF_042885655.1 Psychrobacillus sp. NPDC058041 | reverse complement strand
TTACAGACATAGTGTTGAAAATCTTAAACGTACAAATGATGGCAAGTGGGAAGTGAAAGTCAAGAATGAAGCTGAAGGGAGTTCTTTATTTTTTATAAGTTAGTAGTGTTTCGACAAATTCTGCAGGCGTTTTGGAATTTGTTGCTCCTTTTTGATTGGCAATAATTTTCTCAGCTTGTTGAACTAGCAATGCAAGAGACTCTAAAAAAGTACCTGGAGTTAAATTCTCTTCTTCTAAAACAATACCAAAACCCTTTTTTTCAAAGTAATTTGCATTTAACACTTGATCCCCTCTACTTGCATGAATGGATAGAGGTATTAAAAGCATTGGTTTTTTTAACTGTAAAAACTCAAATATTGAGTTTGATCCTGCTCTAGTAATAACGTAATCTGATATTTTCAACAAATGAGGTAACTCGTTAGTGACATATTCAAAGGCAATATAATTTGGCTTACCTATTAAGGCAGTATTTAAGTTTCCTTTACCGCAAAGATGAATTATCTGATACTTTTTAGTTAATACATCTATATTTTCATAAATAGCTTCATTAATTTTTGCGGCACCCTGGCTACCGCCCATAATAATAATAGTCTCTTTGTTAGCCCTGAAACCAGTTAATTCTTCTGCAGTAAACGAATTTCCACTTAATAAATCAGGGCGAATAATTGCACCAATTGAAGAAGCTTTTTCTACAGGCAAGTATTTCAATGTTTCTTCAAATACTGTAAAAATATGCTTTGCAAAAGAACTAGCAATTTTATTTGCAAGCCCCGGGGTTATATCTGACTCATGTATAACTACTGGAATATTTGCAAGTTTTGCTGCTATTACTACAGGAACAGAAACAAAACCACCTTTTGAAAAAACAAGAGATGGCTTAACTTTTTTCAGTACTCTTGCCGCTTGCATTGTGCCATAAAGAACCTTGAAAGGATCAGAAAAGTTCTTTATGGAAAAATAGCGTCTTAGTTTTCCATTTGAAATCTCGTAATATGGAATTGATGGGAAGCTTTTTGTTATAATTGTTTTTTCAATTCCATCAGAAGAACCGATATAATGCAACTCATATCCTTTTTCGATTAAATCGGGAATAATTGCTTGGTTTAATGAAACATGTCCTGCAGTTCCTCCACCTGTTAAAACAATTGTGTTATTATTCATTAATAATCTCCTTACTATCTTATAACTTTAAAGGATGTATGCAAAATGAAAGAAACGAAAACATTATCAGAAAAAAGTTTTCAAATGATCAAGATAGTCGTTCCTATACTAGTCACACAAGTCGCCCTCTACTTAATGACATTTTTTGATGTTTTAATGACTAGTAAGTATAGTATTAACCATTTAGCAGGTGTTTCCATCGGTTCCTCCCTTTGGGTTCCTGTTTATACTGGACTAACCGGTATATTACTAGGCATTACGCCAATTGTATCACAATTAATAGGCGGGAAAAAGAAGGAAGAAGTACGTACATTTGTACAACAAGGATTTTATATTGCCATTGTGTTAGCAATCATTATATTTGTAGCTATTTTCTTATGTATTGATCCTGTACTTCAACGTATTCCTCTCGAGAATAGTGTACGCCTCGTTGCCAAGAATTTTTTATATATGATGAGTATTGGACTTATTCCTTTGTTTCTTTATAGTGTGCTTCGTTCTTTTATTGATGCATTAGGAAAAACGCGCATATCGATGATTATTACACTGTTATCTGCTCCAATTAATATTGCATTAAACTATGTATTTATTTATGGGAAATTCGGTTTTCCTGCTCTCGGAGGTGTTGGGGCAGGATTAGGTTCGGCACTAACATATTGGTTAATATTATTAATCGCTATTATTATCGTGTATCGTAACAAACCCTTCGCGGAATTAAAGATATTTCACGGTTGGAGTAAACCGTCCTTTTTAAAAATTGGAGCATTAACTAAAATAGGTATTCCTATAGGGTTATCCATATTTGCTGAGACAACCATTTTTTCGGCTGTAACTATACTTATGAGTACATATTCTACTGCTGTCATATCTGCACATCAAATTGCCATGAACTTTACCTCTCTTCTTTATATGGTTCCATTAAGTATTGCGATGGGAGCAACCATTTTAGTTGGTCATGAAGTTGGTGCAAATAGATTTAAAGATGCAAAAACATATAGTTGGTTGGCAGTAGGTACAGCGATTTTATTTAGCTTTTTCTCTGCGTCCATTTTACTTATATTTAGAGAACAAATTGCATCGATCTATACGAATGATCAATCAGTTATTACTCTGACTGTTCAATTTTTCCTCTTTGCAGCATTGTTTCAGCTTTCAGATTCCATTCAAGCACCAGTTCAAGGTGCACTTCGTGGATATAAAGATGTAACCATTACCTTTATAATGGCAATTGTTTCATATTGGATCATTGGGCTTCCAACTGGATATATTTTAGCAAATTATACTTCCTTTGAAAGATTCGGCTATTGGATTGGACTTATTGTTGGGCTAACATTTGGTGCTATCACTCTTGGTACAAGACTTCTTTACTTACAAAGAAAAATAAAGAAAAGCACAAGTGACCTTTAAGAGAACTTGTACTCTGCTATTTTAAAAGTGCGTTGTACCGCCCTCATAGAGAATATGATAGAGTCTAGATAGTTAATAATATTAAAGTAAGATTTTTATCGAAAACCAATGCTTTATAGTGTATTTTCAGTTTGACGACAAAAGTATTTTTATAAATGATTATGAATAGACAGTTAATCTCTATAATGAGGTTACCTCTTCCAATTAAAAGTAAAGATAGTGGATAACTATTATAAGGAATTGTTTACAAAGCAGGGACCACCACGAAGACTCCTGTGGGAATAGCTTGAACTGAATCCAAGCCCACGGAAACCGAAATGGCGGTCCCTGCCGAATTTAATATATAACTTTATACATCCAAAATTGAGTTTGTCTACAATCTAAAAATACTCTTAATAGTGTCATTTTTAATCTGTGATGCCCGTTTCAACAATTTTTACTTTCACAATAGGAGTTATCGTTATTGTTGTGTATATCTCATGCCATTTATCTTTCTCAAATAAATCTGGATGAAAGGCCCTTGCATCACGACCAATTCCAAGTGCGTCACAATTACCGTCATGTAATACCTTTAAAACCTCTTCCATTTTTTTAGTAAATGTCTCTTCTAAAAATTTTTCTATTTCTTGAAGCTCTTTTTTCTCTAAAAAATGATTTTTATAATATTCCACTACCCCTATTTTCATTTTATAATGAATTTCAATATGCTTACCGTCCCATTTCATTTTCCTTTGTAAATTGTCCACTTTAATCGTAAGAGGGATATCTTTATGTGTAAAAGTTAAATTAGGATACTTCCCTTTCTTCTTTTTCATTAATTGCAGTATGATGGATTCGTCTTTATTTAACGTTTTGCCCGAAAATTTTTTCTCGCTAAATAGTGCGAGTCCAACTAATTCTGGAATATCTCCAATATCTCCTTCTTTTGACATTTTGATATATGGCAAGGTTAAATCAATTGCTTCATCCTTTAAAACGGAAAGAGACTGCTGAATATCCGCTTTCGATAAAACAGATTCTAGTTTAAATCCCTCTACAAATTCACTGTAATAATTATTTACATCACTACCCATTTTTTCTCCATATTTTATAAATGGAGCTGTACTACCTACCGTGATTATTAGAACAGTATTCAACCGGCTCCTAGAATTTCGATAATATGCATCAAGGTAATTATCTAAATCACTTTTTACTGTATCATCAGATAATAATATACTTGTTAGTTTTGACAAATCCAATCTTTGATTTACTTTTTGATCTACTTTTTGAGCTACATCTTGTACAGATACACCTTTTTCCGATAACATTTCGAATTGCTCACTTTGATGTTGCTCTCCTGGCAATCCAAAATAGCCTGTTAAATTACCTATTTCGCCATCGAAACCAACCATAGGTATACTTGCAAAATCCTTGTTTAGCCTTTCATCCCAGCATCCACTTAATAAGATTAATACCATTATTAATATACTTATCTTTTTACTCACGCAATGACTTCCTCCATCCCTTAAGAAGAATAAATAATGGTAATAATATGCCAAAAATCAAGTGGCCGTACGCTAGTAAATCATTTGCTTTCTTTAATAAATCTCGTGACAATAAAAATATAGGGCAAATAAATATGATAAGATGTATGATTACTGTAAATTTGAAATGTGATTTATGCATTGTTTTATATAGATGAATACCTAAAAACATAAATAACGAGAGCGTTATTATACTCCACATCATCCAAAAATAAGTAAAAAACAAATCTAAGCGTTCTACAAAGGTTACGTCTTGTGCTTTTAATAAAAACATTATTGCAACTGGAATTACTTTTAATTCTTCCAAAGAAAAAAATAAAATGGTGAATAGGATAGTAATTAAAAAAAATAGAGTGAGAGCAATTTGGTAGTATAAAATCTGTTTTGTCTTTATTTCTCTTTTGTCTTGTACAAATGGGCGCAATAATAAGAAAGCTTCCAAACCGATAAAAGCACTTAGTGATTCTTTTGTCCCACCTATCCACTGGTCTTTATCAATATGCCCCATAGGAAAAAGATTAGTCCATATTAAATCAGGAACAGCAAGAAATAATACTCCCAAAAACAATATTATGAATGGAAGTAAAATAACTGAAATATTTAAAGGAACAGCATATTTGCTTATATTTGCATAAAAAGAAATAAAAACTATTATTCCAATAACAAGAAAATGTGGTGTTAAAGGAAAAACCCAAACAATTAGTAAAAAATCTATTGTTCCCAAAAAAACAATAACTACAACGTACCAATAAATTTGAAAAAGCCACTTTTCGAATTTATTTAATTGAAAGTATTTATAATACTTATTAAAAATGATTAACAATACTAAATGTAGTAAACTAACAAGGGTGAATACAATCCAAGCGTTTTGTCCAGCTGCTTTTATAACTCGAGTTTGGAGTGTTATAAAAATCGTACCAGTTTGAAGAATAAATAAAAATAAAAATAATTGTTTATTAGACAGAGTCCACTTATTCATTTTTCTTCAATCCTTTTTTGAAGAAATAAAAATTCTTTTGTCCCTCATTTGACTTATAATAAGGAGTTCTGAAAAAGACCGCAAACAGTTTTTTTGGTTCAAACGGAATTATTGGAGACAAATATGGTCGATTTAAAGACTGCAAATTTAACAGATGTATAAAAAGAATTAGAGATCCCATGACAAGACCAAAAAAACCGAATATCGAAGCAGCGATCATAAATGGGAATCTTAAAATACGTATTGATGTACTTAACTCTACTGATGGAATTACAAAGCTAGCAAGCGCAGTCAAGGCAACAACTATCACCATTAAATTAGAGGCAAGTCCCGCAGAAACGATTGCATCACCAATTACTAATCCCCCTACTACCCCGATAGTTTGACCTACTGGACTTGGTAATCTAATACTCGCTTCCCGTATTAGTTCAATTGTTATCTCTAAAAGAAACGCTTCGAATATGGGTCGAAAAGGAACATGACTGACAGAACTCTTCACTTCTTCCCCTAAATCTATTGGCACTATTTCAAAATGGAAACTAGCTACTGCAATATAAAAAGCCGGTAAAAAAATCGCTATAAAAAAACTAGCTAAACGAACTAATCGATAAAAGGAGCCTACTAATAACCTTCCATTATAATCATCCGGAGATTCATAAAAAGTAATTAGAGTAGTTGGAGCTATAAGTGCAGTAGGATCCGAATCTGCTAGAATGGCAATTCTACCTTCTGAAATATTTGCAACCACTCGATCTGGTCTTTCTGTGTTCAGAAACTGAGGAAATGGTGACCAAATCGCATCCTCTAAATAGTCTTCTAACTGCCCAGAGCCATATAACATATCTAACTCTATTTTAGATATCCTTTCTTTCAATACTTCCAATGCTCCTTGGTCTACTTTTGTACGCAAATATATAATGGAGACATTTGTATTAGTTGTAGATCCAATTACTAATCTTTCTATTTTCAAATCCGGTGTATTCATTCTTTTTCTTATTAAATTTATATTTACTTCAACATTTTCTACAAAGCCTTCATGGGATCCCCTTACCACATATTCATTTTGAGGTGATGAAGGTACCCTAGAAGCAATTTTAGGAATTATTATTCGAAGCATCGTATTTGATTTCGGAAATATTAGAACCGTCTCTCCTGTTGTAATACTTACCTCTAGTTGTTCTATCGAAAATTCTGTTTCCTCCGAAAACGGAGTAATTTTCCAATTCGGGTCATTTGTTTCGTATAATAGTTGTATATGATTAATTTGTTTCAGAACATTTTCTGTATCAATCATTGTTGAATAATAGCATAGTATTACAGGATCCTCATTCCATCGTAATTCTTTTGTAATAAAATCATAAGAATGGGAAAACGAACTTTTAAGAATTTCTATTGTTTCTTTATATACAACCACTAGATCACCCCTTCTCTTCGAAGTATGTCCTCTATGGTTTGAATATAAACGTAAGAAAAACCGGACAAAAAGTCGGCCGGTCCTTTCAAGAAGAGTAGTATATGAATGTCGTTGATATAGCGGTAGCTTTTCGCGGGCATGGCTTCAATCTCCACCTCACTGCGTTCCTGCGTGACCTTCCGTTCATGCACCTGCCGCTTCGCTTTCGGTGCAGAAAACATCTGCTATTCCAAAGAAGTCGCCGCCTCTGCTTCAATCAACTCGTATGCACAGGACGATTTATTATTGCATAGTAAGATAGATGACGTTTAAACACTATGTTCATTAGTTAGGGACTTACATTTTATCCTCTTAGCTATAGTTAGCTAAATCTTCTTAATAGGTACTACTCACTTAATGGATTGTAGTGAAAGGTGGCGACTCCAGCGGGATGAGTGAGACAGTTGAGCCATCCCAACGAACGCGTAGCGGCGGGGATGGCTCATCGCTCACCCCGCGGAACGCGTCCACTTGAAACGGAAATGCGCTGTATTATCTAATTCTTTTAAAGTACTATGAACACTAGTTAGTGAACTATATATTAACCGGATGCGCAAAATTTCACCAAAATTTTAAAAAGCAATAGCATCTCTTATTCAACATCTATCACAGGATGGCATGATCACTACGTTTTCTTATACTAATTCTATCCTCTTAGCGATAGCTAGCTAAATCTTTTATTAGGCACTACTCACTTAATAGATTATAGTGAAAGGTGGCGACTCCAGCGGGATGAGTGAGACAGATGGGCCTTCACAACGAACGCGTCTACCTGAAACGGAAATCCTCGGTATTTTTTAATTCCTTAAAGTACTATGAACACTGGTTTCGCAGGACGATAATGAATATTAAAAAGCCTACCAAGTGTAAAACTTGGTAGGCTCTGAATATATTATTTACCTATAAATTGTTGTGTCCAATAGAATCCACTATCTGATAATCCAACTCCGATATGTGTAAATGAAGGATTCATAATGTTTTCTCTATGTCCTGGTGATTTCATCCATGCATCTACTACTTCTGCAGCGCTACGTTGTCCCATAGCGATGTTTTCACCTGCTGATTTATAAGTGATGCCAAGTGATTTCATTTGATCAAATGGAGAACCAAAAGTTGGACTAGTATGATCAAAATAGTTTTTGTTTTTCATATCTTGTGATTTAGCTTGTGCTGATTGAGTAAGTTTTACATCAATTTGTAAAGCTTTTAGTCCTTCTTTTGCACGTTCTTTGTTTGTTAAATCAACAACTTCTTGAACTGCTGCTGGAACTTTTACTTCTTGACTGTTATTTGGTGGTGTTTGTTGAGTTACAGGTTGCTGCACAGGAGTAACTGGTTTGTCAGCTACTGGTTTTTGAACTGGTGTAACTGGTGTTTCTGTTACTGGTTTTTTTACCGGTGTAACTGGTGTTTCTGCTACTGGTTTTTTTACCGGTGTAACTGGTTTATCAGCTACCGGTTTTTTTACTGGAGCAGCTGGTGTTAAAGCTCCTTGTAGTTGATTTTCTATAAGTTTATCTATTGTCTGATTTGATGGAACAAAAGAGTTAAAATTAAAGTTCTCTAAATTTTTCCAATTATACTGAGTCATAAATTCAAATGGTGAGTTCCATTGATACATTACAACTGTTGCTTTTGCCTCGGAAGTAGTATTTGAATTTCCACTTGTCATCGCTGCATTTGCTGTATTCGTTGATAACAATAAGCCACCTGCTAGTAATCCAACAATGATAGAATGTTTTTTATTCATTTTCATTTCCTCCTTCTTTTGTGCACCCCTATTGTAAACATAGGATCGGAGGAAATTTTTAAATAATATTTACCAACACGTCCAGTTGGATAAAAGATATTGGTCAGACTAGCAAACTACAAGACTATTATTGGTTAACTTGACCAACTGGATCAAAATTTACACTTCGTAACCTGTTGACAGTTTTAAATATTCTTCTTTATATACATCTTCTAGTCTGAGTTTTTCTTCTAAAGAGAGAGTACTTATTTGGATACGAGAAATAGCAAGTTTATATTTTTTCTCTACTGATTGCCTTGCTCTTGGGTGGGTAAATTCATCTTTCAACTCAGATTGAATTACCTTTCGAATTTCTTCTTCTGTTTGAATTTTTTCCAATGCAATTCTTCCTTTATATAACCGTTGAAAAGCATTAATCATTCGAATTATCTCCTAGAATATCTATCTTATCTACTTGATCACCTATTATAACAATCTGAGGCTGCATTTTAACGAATTCGGGAATCCACTGGACCATTCCATATGCAAATTGAAATAAAAAGGGGTATTTATGACCTTTCAATGGTATATAACCTTTCATTCGATAAATGCTGTCAGGTAGTCCTCTTACCCATTCTTCAAATCTATCTTTATCAACCGATTCTTCAAAAATATGCAATCGAGAAGAAAGAAAAAGCTGCTTTCCAAGAGCTGTTTTGTTTATATCTTTTTCATGAAATGTGGCTTCCATTTTCCTTACTAGAGATATAGGAATTTTACTATTCGCTGTTTGTATAAGTGGTGCGGTATTGTTTAAAGCTTGGATTTGCATTGTAACTGAAGCAATTTCGGACTCCGTAAGCAAATCAGTTTTATTTGCTACAATTAAATGTGCATGTCTTATTTGTTCTAGAAATAGCATTCTAGTTTGTGGAGTCATTTTATCTCGATCTATCCACCTTTTACAATCTGCTACAGTTATAATGCCTTTCATATTTAACCTACTTGCAAATAGAGGTGAAAAAACGGAATCCATTGCCTCAACGGGATGTGCAGCTCCGGTTGTCTCTATTAATAATACATCGAAGCTTTCTCCCTCTAATAGCATTTGAAGTTGTGCCTCCATTTTTTCAGACCCTGTACAGCAAATACATCCTTCCAGCATCTCTTTTAATGGTACATCATTATCGACTGCTCTACTGTCAAAAGCCAATTTACCCAATTCATTCATGATTACTGCTGGCTTTAATCCTTCAGCTTTAAATTGTGCGATTAAATGAGTTAATAAAGAAGTTTTGCCACTTCCCAAAAAACCACTTAACAAATATACATCTCTCAAAGTTTTTTTCTCCCTTCTTCATATAGAAAAAGCTGACCAATTCGGCCAGCTTTTTATTTTATTAAGCTCAAATTTTCCAATTGTATGATATGGAACGATTAATGCACTCCGCAAATTAACCTCCTACGAAATTTTGTGAAATCTTTCGAGGTTTACAGGTTTAAAAGGAGTTATAGGAACAATCGCTATTTAAAATCTGTGCGGAGGACCTAGTCCCTTATTTTTTTAGAAGCTCTAATACCACTTCTTTTGCTTTTTGTAACTGCGGATCATCTTTTACTATTTTTTCACGAAGTTTATCCATTAAAACAAAGGATGTTTCTCCTGTTAACTCACCTGTTGATGCAATATTATTATCCGTCTGAAACTTTTTCACAGATTTAGCAAATTGAGCATCGAAATTTTCATTCACTTCTCCCACTTCATACCCAATTGCCTTCATCATTTCTTTGGCATTCTGTATAGCTTCAGATGATTGATTTTCTTTTAATATTACAGACGGATCTAACGGCGCAAGCATTGCATAAGAAGGATAATCTACAACATAGTCCGGAGCAATCCCTTTCTCATGAATCCAATTACCTTTAGGTGTTAACCATTTTGCTGTTGTAATTTTAATGTTAGATCCATCTGGTAGATCATTTACTGTTTGAACTGTCCCTTTACCAAATGAATTTAATCCAACCAATGGAACTTTAGCGGATTCACTCAAAGCACCAGCTAAAATTTCGGATGCAGATGCACTACCACCATCAATTATTAAAGAAACAGGCACTTTTAATTTCTTTCCAGGTGATGCAGTTGTTACATCAGTACTCCCCTTATCTTCGATTTGAAGAATTGGTTTTCCATCTTCAACAAATAAATTAGAAATATCAATAGCTCTATTAAGGAGTCCACCAGGATTTTGTCGCACATCTAATACTAATGCTTTCATCCCTTGCTTATTCATCTCATCAATAGCTTTCAGTAGTTCATCATAGGTATTCGTTGAGAAGCTTGATATAACGATATGAGCAACATTATCTCCAACCATTTCAGCATAAACAGTTTCTATCGGAATATCATCACGAACGATTTTTATATCCATCGTAGCATTTTCACCACGATTCACCGTAAGATTAACTTCGGTTCCTTTTTTACCACGAATTAGTAGTACTGCTTCAGAAGCAGTAAAACCTTTAATATCTTTTCCATCAACCGACAATATTTTGTCATTTGGTAATAAACCAGCTTTTTCTGCTGGAGAATTTTTAATAGGAGAAACTATTGTTATTACTCCGTCTCTCTCTTGAATTTCTGCACCTATTCCTTGAAAACTTGAAGAAATACTCTCATTAAATTGAGAGGCTTCTTCTTTATTCATGTAATCAGAATATGGATCATCTAACGCATCTATCATTCCATTAATCGCACCATTAACAATAGCATCTTGATCAATATCTTTATAGTATTCTTCTTTTAATTTGTCATAAGCAAGATATAACTTAGAGAACTCTGCACGCTCTGATTGAGGTTTCAACTCCCCTACAAGCTTATCCGTCCCTATAGTAAGAGAAAACATTGTAATCGCTGCTGTCCCTATTACTAAGGCAAAAATCATAATTAGAAAAACAATTGGTTTCATCTTTATATAACGAGACGCTGTTTTTATTTCGGATGATTCTACTTCTTCGTTTGATTGCTTTTGTTCGTCCAAATTTTTCACCCTTTTCCAAAAAAACTTAAAGACATTTTAAAAATAGACTGTCATCAAAATGACAGTCTATTTATGAAGATAAGAACTATCATAGAAGAAAATCTTTGTAAGACGTTGAAAATCTTAGTCTAGAATAGCGGCTTCTAATGCAACTACAATCATGTCATTGAAAGTTGTTTGACGCTCTTCAGAAGAAGTTGCTTCCCCTGTAATTATATGGTCACTTACAGTTAATACGGAAAGAGCTTGACGACCGAATTTAGCAGCTAAAGTATATAGCGCTGCAGATTCCATTTCAACTGCAAGTACACCATAATCAGCCCATTTTTCGTTTTGAGCATTCTCATTGTAGAATAAATCCGCAGTGAATACGTTTCCTACCTTTAGACTCAAACCAGCTTCTTTACCAACATTATATGCTTTATATAATAAATCAAAATCCGCTGTTGGCGCATAACTAACATCATTTAATAATACTTTGTTCAAAGTAGAATCCGTTGAAGCACTTTGAGCAAGAATCACGTCACGTACTTTTACATCTTTTTGGATTGCTCCACAAGTACCAACACGTATTAACTTTTGTACATCATAATCGTTCATTAACTCATGTACGTAAATAGAAATAGAAGGAACACCCATACCAGTACCTTGGACAGAAATTCTTTTCCCTTTATATGTACCCGTATATCCAAACATATTCCGAACTTCGTTATATTGAACAACATCTTCTAAAAATGTTTCAGCAATATATTTCGCGCGAAGTGGATCGCCTGGCAGTAAAATTGTATCCGCAATTTCACCTTTTTTTGCACCAATGTGTATACTCATTTATTTGACCTCATTTCTATTACTTATCGGATTAATGATACATTTTTTCAAATGGAATTGCAATAATATTGCTAGTAAATAGCTTCTATATATAGTTCCCAAAGCTCATCAAAAACAGTAGCACTCATATTCGGATGTGCAAGTTCTTCAATATACTTTGATAAGGAATCAAAATCAACTTCTGCTTTAGGGAAATCATGTTGATTAAACATGACTTCTGCAAACATTGCTTTTTTGTCCTTCTTTTGTCCCCCTCGGAATTTTAAAGCAAATAAATAAAACGATTGATGCATAATTTTTCTCCACCTTTAGTCATGAAGTAATAGAAGATTCAAAAATATATAGATAATTTAATCTAAAAGAAGTAAACTTAAAAATATTAATAGGTATTACTAGTAGAAAGGGTTGATATGGTTGTTTAAGGGGATCAGTAAAAAAATTAAACCATTGAAGTTACCGAAAGTTAATAAACATGAAAAGAAGAGGGTTAAAGAGAAAAGAAAACCTTTCATTACTTTATTTAAAAACAAGAAAAATAAAGAAAGAAAGCTTTCTGCTTCATCCAAAACAAATATTTTAAACTCAATAAGAGGTCGAGTCCTTCTCATCTTTTCCGTACTTATTATAATCTTAATATCAATGCTTGTCTTAACTTCGACTAAAATGTATTCATCTCAACAAGCATTAGAGAAGTTTACTAATGTCGATATTAAAGAGCAAATGATGGTGAATCAAATTTCGACTGAAATTAATCAACTTGCTTACGCAGAACAAAGCTATATTATTACTGGTAAAACAAATTATATGGGAAGTCATAAAAAATATAAAGATGCAATTATTACTCATTTAAAAGAATTAAATGAAACCTATAAAGATAGACCTGAAGAATTACAAAAAATACAATCTATTCAACAATTTTTCAATACTTATCTTCAATATTCAGAACGAGTGATTAAAATACGAGATGAATCTGGAATTGAATCTGCACAAAAATTGGTAAACGCTGGAAACGGCAAAACCGCAATGAATTACGTAGATGTACATATCGAATCGATGAATGAAATTTTAGCTAAAAACAACGCTAAACAAATAGCACTTTTAAAGAAAAGCAATAATACTTCCTTATACTTATTCATCGCGTTAACTATTTTTTCAGTAGCTTTAACAATTTCTTTTGGAATTTATCTATTTCTTTCTATAAAAAAGAGCACTTATGCGATCAACCGTTCAATCCTAGATATTGCCCAAGCGGGTGGTGACTTAACTCGTCGCGTGAAAGTACGTTCAAAAGATGAGTTTGGTGAAATCGCTGAAAGTACAAATGTTTTAATCGGCTCTATTGCAAATCTTGTTAAAAGAGTTAGTTTACTTACCGAAAATGTTTCAGCTAGTGGACAAGAACTAATGGCTTCATCAGATGAAACAGCAATTACTATACAATCTATAGCAGACTCAACTAATGAAATCGCTGCTGGAAGTGAACAAACCATGAGAAGTATGAATATCGCCATTCAAAAGATGAACTCACTTGAAGAGGCAACAAGGTATTTAAATAATGATGCTCAATCAGTAAAAGAGGCTACCGATCAAATGATGATTGCTGCTCAGAGAGGTGCAGAATCGGTACACCACTCTGGTGATGTTATGATGAAAATTGAGGAAACAATGGCTAACACCTCACAAACCGTTGAAGCACTGGGAACAAAATCATATGAAATTACTTCAATTATTAAAACAATTACTGCAATTGCTGAACAAACAAATCTACTTGCTTTAAATGCGGCGATTGAGGCTGCAAGAGCTGGTGAACATGGTCGTGGATTTGCAGTGGTAGCGGATGAAGTTCGTAAACTTGCTGAGCAATCTCAAAAAGCAGCTAAAGAAGTAACTAGTATTGTGACATCGATTCAAATAGAAGTTACTTCAATCGTAAAACAAAATCATGAAGGTGTAGAAAATGTGATTCGTGGTGTAGAAGTTGCAAATGAAACTAATACATCTTTAGAACAAATTATGAACCAAACTAATGAAACGATTACAATAATTGACAAGATGGTAAATCAAATCGAAGAAACACTTAGCTTTAGTCAAGAAGTTGCTGCTTCTTTTATTGAGGTTAACCAAATTGCAGAAAATACTGCTACAAATACAGAAACATCTGCAGCTGCTGCTCAAGAAGGTTCTGCTGCTATGGAAGAAATCAATGCTTCCGCTGTTGAATTATCTAACCAAGCAGACGAACTTCGAAAAGTTGTAAATGAATTTAAATTGTAATTGAGAAAAGCGTAACTCCTTTAAGTGCATCTGGTCTTTACTATTGCTAGAGTGCTTTAGATCAAACAATGGCTACACTATTATCGGGGGAAATTTTGTGGATTGATAAGTGACGGCGTCACTTATCAATCCACTTTTTTCTCTAATCCTGTGGTGAATGCTTGTCCGTCCCCCACTTGGAATGTGTAGTTACATAATGCATTTGGTTCGGTTAATGAAAGATAAAATTCTATTCGGACGAAGATACAATTTCGTCCGTTCAACGCTTCTTTAGCGCTTCTGACTTTAAAAACAAATACCTACTACACTTTATACATTCAAGTGTAGTAGGTATTATTTGTTCTTAAGCATATTGAATTGCAATTAATTATCAGAATTGTTCGTGACACATGGACGCTTCTAGAACAATTTCAAATAATCTTCATAACCCTCATCTTCAAGCTTGGCCTTTGGTATAAATCGTAAAGAAGCTGAGTTTATACAATAACGTAGTCCTGTTTCTTCTTGTGGTCCATCAGGAAAAACATGTCCTAGATGTGAGTTTGCCGTCTTACTTCTTACTTCTACTCTTCTCATCCCATGACTATCATCAAAATGTTCAACCACTTCTTGAGATTCAATTGGTCTCGTAAAACTTGGCCACCCACAACCTGCATTGTATTTATCTTTCGAATGAAATAATGGTTTTCCTGATACGATATCTACATAAATCCCCTCTTCAAAATGCTTATCATACTCATTTTGAAAAGGTGGCTCTGTACCATTTTGTTGTGTCACGTAATATTGCATATCCGTTAATTTGTCTTTCATTTAGAATCCCTCCATGTTTTTTCGATATATGCAGCTCTTCCAGAACCGACATAATACCGATTATAATGAGCCGGATTTTTCTTATAGTAATCTTGATGGTAGGTTTCGGCTGGGTAAAACTCTTTTGAAGGTAATATTTTCGTAGCTATTTTTGAATGAAACTTTTTTGACGCCTCTAATTCTTTTTTCGATTTTTCTGCTTTTTCGTGCTGTATTTCATTATGATAAAATATAGCAGTTTGATAAGAACTCCCCTTATCAAAAAACTGCCCTTCTTCATCTGTCGGATCTATATTCATCCAGAAGATTTCTAATAGCTGATCATATGAGAAAATCTCTGGATTATAAGTAATTTGAACAGCTTCATAATGACCTGTATTATTAGAACAAACTTGTTCATAAGATGGATTCTTAACATGACCACCCGTATAGCCAGATATTACACTTTCAATACCTTCAAAAGTATCAAATGGTTTAACCATACACCAAAAACACCCACCTGCAAATGTTGCCTTTTCCATGTTATATCCTCCTCACTCATCTGGGATTATTATCTCTAATTTAATAACGTCTTCAACTAAATTCAATTCTTTGGCTCGTACATGAACTCCAGAAGACATTGGAATACTAGCTAATTGTATTAAAACTTCTTTGTCAGAAGGTTTGACAATCATCCAATTTGGAAGTTGAATTGAGTCTTTTAATACCTTTAATACTGTTTCTGGGGGGAGTTTTAATTTTCCAATTTCTAAAGATGATTGCACTAATCGAATATCTCCGTTTTCTTCAACAAAAGGTTCGAAATACATTTTCACAGGAATATTAGTAGAAAAAATAATTAATTCAGAAGTCAAAATCACTTGATCTTTTAATTCCAGCTTTAAAGGTAAAGGTTTCCCAGCAACCGCTTTTTTCATAAACGTATTAGCAATACCCTCAAAATCCTCTTTCGTAGAGTTTACTGTCAGCACATTCCCCGTATAATTAGTTGTTTCTAACTGTTCTTCCGATGAATCAGATGGAGTTGATATCCAATAAAATAATCCAACCACTAATCCAAGTAATATTAGTACAAGTAAAAAGAATGCTATTTTCCATTTGTTCATCTCTTCAACTCCTTAAAACAACAATTCCCTATTTTCCTCATCTATAAAACCGCATTCTACTAAAGATCTTATTATTGTTTCTTCCATCAATTGATATCCCTTACTATTCGGATGAAAAAAATCCGTGTGATATACTAAATCCTTATTTGTATCAAAAAGTTTTTCTATAGGGACAAAGCATGCATTCCCATCGTTTTTAGCAATATTTTCTATTGTTTTATTCCAATCATTAATAATTGCATCAAATTCACTAGACTCTTCGGTAACAACTGATACCGGATTATAAAGCCCAATTAATACTATTTTTCCGTTACTATTAATCTTACGAATCTTATCAATAATTTTCATATAATTATTTTCAAACGAAACTAAACCTTTCTCGAAGGATTCTACCTTCAAGTTAAATAAATCTTTTTTCACAATTTTCATTAAATCATTTCCACCAATAGTGATCATCATAATATCTGCATTTCGAATTGCATAATCAAAATCACCATTTTTAAGAAGTTTTAGTAATTGGTCACTTCTTCTACCTCTTAATGCAGTATTGGTTAAAACAACATCTTCTATTCCATTAAATTGTAAAAAATCTCTTTTTACTCTTCCTATATAGCCTTCTTTTTTTAACTCATCTCCTACACCTTTTGTAAGGGAGTCGCCAATACCAACCATCTGTAATGTTCTTGGGAAAAACGAATAAGGAATAACATATTCCTCGAAAGAAATGGATTCCTTTTCCGTAAAGTCTAATGTAAAAGTATCATGATTATCACAACCACCTAATAAAATGATACATAATAAGTAAAAAATGTACTTCATTCATAACTCCTTTCAATAAGAAATGCCCGAGATTCAAGCATGGCAGTGCAAATGCCTGACTTTATTATTTGATAAGTAAAGCGCAAGCGCCCTTCAGATGCACTTTGGTCTCCGATCAGTTTTTTTCCGAAGCTTACCGTGGTCGAAAAATCGAGAATCCTCGTTGCTCTGCTCCTGTGGGTCTCGATTACTCCGCTTTCCCGCAGGAGTCGAGTGGTCGCTTTTACAAACAACTAAAAGAAGGGCAAACGTTTTGTCCATCCACTAGAAATGAACTATTAGAAAAAAATTATGATTGGAAGATCCTTCATAAAGAGTCACCATTGAAGCACTTCAAGCCATTGTGAATATTGGTTTCCTAGTATAATAAATTCATATAGTTACTTACCTTTAAAAATAAAAGCAGGGAAATTCCCCTGCTTTCCTATTACCTACTCCGTCATATACATGAATCCTATAGCGCCTGGTCCCGTATGTGTACTAATGATGGGAGAAGTAAAAGAGACTTGGATTTGCTTAAAGCCCGATTCTTCAATTAGCTTCATTAATGGTGCTGCCATTGATAAACCGTTTGCATGAGAAATCCCAACTGCTTTTACTATTTTTCCTTTTGTATCTTCTGAAAATTGTTTAAATAAAAAACTAACTACTTGTTTATGACTTCTTACTTTTGTTATTGGCGTATAGACACCGCCAGCTAAACTAGCAATTGGTTTAATCGATAACAACGAGCCTAATATGGCAGATCCTTTACCGATTCTCCCGCCTTTTACTAAATTATCGAGGGTATCCACTACTACATACAAATTAGTGTTAGTTTGAATTTTATTTAACTTTTTCAAAATTGTCTCTAATGTTTCTCCCCTATGAGCCATTCTCGCTGCTTCTTCTACCTGGAAGGATAATGCAAAAGAAATAAATTTTGAATCAATGACTGTGACATCAGATTCAGACATTTCAGCCGCAGCTTCTGCCGACTTCACCGTTCCACTCATGCCACCAGTCATATGTATGGATAATATTTGATCTCCATTTTCTCCAAGTTTATCATATAATTCCTTAAAGACACCTGCTGCAGGCTGAGATGACTTCGGTAATTCTTTTGATGAACCCATTTTATCTAAAAACTCTTCTGGTTGAATATTTACTCCGTCAACAAATGATTCTCCGTCTATTTGAAGAGTCAATGGAACAACATGAATTTGAAAGGTTTCTATCAACTCTTTTGATAAATCCGCCGTTGAATCCGTTACAATATGAATTTTAGACACTAAAACCCTTCTTTCCTCTAAACACCAATTATAAGAAGAATTGCTATTACGACTTTTTGTATATTAGACATTTTACTTTTTTTCATAAAGTATTTGATATTGATTTAGTGTCGATACTGTGGATTCTTTCTTCAATATATGACTGTAAAATTAATATTTGAACTTTTGATTATCTAATTTTAATGAAAAATTTTTAGCAATATCTCAATAATGGGTTTTATTTCTTCTTTTTATCATAAATTAAATAGGAGTAAGTTATCCCATCAACTGTCTGCATTTCTTCCGTAGTATCGACAAGTATCCATTCATCACTATTATAAGGGGGAAAGAATGTATCTCCTTCAAAAACATTTTGAATATAAGTAATGTAAAGACGATCCGCTTTTGATAGTACTTCTTTAAAAATTTGTTCTCCGCCGATAATCATTACTTCTTCGTGAAAACTTTCTGCAATTTTTAGTGCTTCTTCAATCGAACTAACTACTTCAGCACCATCCACTTTATAGGAAGGATTTCTTGTAATAATGATATTTTTTCGTCCAGGAAGAACTCTTCCAATGGATTCATACGTTTTCCTACCCATAACAATGGCTTTACTCATCGTTTTATTTTTAAAATAGGCTAAATCGCCTGGTATATGCCAAGGCATTTTATTGTCGAGTCCCATTACCCTGTTTGGATCATGTGCTACTATTAAAGAAATCATTTATACTTCCTCCAGTCATATTTTAAACAGCAATAGGTGCCTTTATACGAGGATGTGGGTCGTAGCCCTCTAGGAAAATATCCTCTAATTCAAAATCAAATATAGATTTTTTATCCGAAGAAAGTATTAATGTTGGCAGTGGTTTTGGATTACGGTTTAATTGAGTATCCACTTGTTCCATATGATTTGAATATAGATGTGCATCACCAAGAGTATGGACAAATTCTCCAACCTCTAAATCACATTCCTTCGCTATTAAATGTGTTAATAACGCATAAGATGCAATGTTAAATGGCACTCCTAAAAAAACATCGGCACTACGTTGATACAATTGACATGAAAGCTTTCCTTTCGCTACGTAAAATTGCATGAAGGAGTGACAAGGCGGAAGAGCCATCTCATCAACTTCGGCTGGATTCCATGCTGTAATGATATGTCTACGTGAATCAGGATTATTTTTTATTTGGTCAATTAGGTTCTTGAGTTGATCAATTGTTTCTCCGTTATGCCCTGGCCATGAACGCCATTGTTTTCCATAAACTGGTCCTAGATCACCAAATTCCTCAGCAAATTGGTCATCTGATAATATTTTTGCACAAAATTTTTCCATTTGTTCATCGACAATGCTTTTAAATGTAGGATCATTAGCAGCTCTAACTCCAAAATTAGTCATATCTGGTCCTTCATAACTTTCACTTTTCACCCATTTTTCAAAAGCCCATTCATTCCAAATATGATTATTAGCTTCTATTAAAGTTTTGACATTCGTATTACCTTTAATAAACCATAATAACTCACTCACTACTAAACGAAATGCTATCTTTTTTGTAGTACACAGTGGAAAACCTTTCTCTAAATCAAAACGCATTTGATAACCAAATACACTTTTAGTACCAGTTCCAGTCCTATCTTCTTTCATTAAGCCATAGTCTTTTATATGTCTACATAAATTTAAATACTGCTCCATTTGTAAAGCCCCTTTTTTACCTTCTAGTCTTGAATTCATTATAACGAAAAAATGCCCTCTTGACGACAAGAGGGCATTAAATGTTTAAGATAGCTATTTAAGAGTTGTATTATTGAACAATGTACACTTTGGTTTTATAATTTAAAAAAAGTTTTTACCCCTTTTTCCAAAAGTATATATTACACCTAATAAAATGCAGAATGCAAAAATGCTTAAGGATAATATAACAAAAATAAGAACACCCATCCCCATAGTACCACCCCTTTTTTTTATATTCATTCATGAATTTTACTATGAATTATCTCCTTTAAAACTTGAAAGTTTCTTCACTTCTTCCAATACATAATGTTCAATATTTCATTTTGGCTTTTGCAATTGCTATAATTTTTTTGTTGTTTTTCACTATTTTCACATTCTATCTACTTATGTTCTACAAAAGGAAAGTATTTCCTTCCTAAAATGACCTAAAACATAACACTAGCTTATGAAAGATCTGTTGACTCTTTGTATTTCTCATGATTAATATGATTATTCAAAAGGAACTCATCTAATTTATCAAGAAATTCGTTTTTAGTTTCATACCTTCTTTTACAATAAACTTCATGCAATTGTTATTAGTCATCTCCCCTTCCTATAAACCTTATCCGATTAACGATAATCTATAATCAAAATCAAGCTAATTACCTTTTTGCCGTACGTTCTCTAAATGTTGTGAAGTATATGGGTTTTATATGGATTTAATCGCAAGTAACAAATTAACTAATTAGAGATGGGAAATATCAACAGGAAACAAAAAAACACTCATTTTTTATATGAGTGTTTTGGTTGTTTTAGGATAGCCATTTAGGAGGTGTGTTTTTTGACCAATAAATTTCTCCTAGAGCGTAATGCTTTGCATAATTATCCTTAGCAAGGTGATAATGAAAATTAAAATAATAACCTTCTTGAGGTTTTTTGTCTGTTCTTACATGAAATCGTATTAAATCTTTTCTAGTATCGTTGTTATAAATGTGAAAAATCTTTTCGTGATATTCACCAGATGGTTGCTCAGTTATTGCTAAGTTTACTACCTTTTCTGGTTCCGTATTAGAAACTGTTGTGTTAATAACTTCTTGAATACGTGGAAAAATTACATCATCGAACTCATTTCTGATTACTGGACCAATTCGTTCGCCAAACTTTATGTATGATTGCTCTCTTGCTGCAATTGAAATAGAATCTTTAAAATCCTGTTTCTCTAATAAAGAAACTTGCTCATGTCTTATAGACTCTGTATCCGAAAATAACGACTTCTCTGGATTTTTTGGATCTAATAATTGCTCCCAAATGAGATGATCAGGAGAAATAAGACCAAATGTTAATAATGCTACTGTTATTATTATGGATTTTTTAAACCATTTCTTCATTTTTCATCACCTTCTATTTTTGACCAATTTTAAAACACTCATTATGATATAGTACGTTTTTAGGAACAAAAGGTTTCAACTTCTTATTATTCATTGTACAATAAATAATGTAAACATACAGCACGTTTTTTTGAAGGAGGAGAATTTATAATGGATGCAAACTTAGTAATTGGAATCGGTTTTTTATTCTTTTTAGGATATTTAATTTCTCTTAACTTTACTGACTAATTCAAAACAAGAACGCTTTGCAAATTAATGCAAAGCGTTTTTATATAATTATGTTATTTCTATAATACCATAATGAAATTTGGATGTTTGTCTTTCAAATTGCTTAAATCCAAATTTTTGAAATAATTCAGATCGAAAGTGTGCTTTTAAAACAACTCGTTTCTTAGCCACTCGTTTCGCTTCTTCCACCCATTCCTCTGTCAGCAAGCTATGTTCCCCAACATTACGAAGCGATTCAAAATTAGAGGATTCTTCAATAATTTCTTCAAACATTGGATCAACATAAACAACGTCATATGAATTAGACTCTGCCATGTTTAATACTTCCATCGCATCTTGATGAATCAAATTTACATTACGCATGCATGATTGAAGCTCCTGAAAATCCGTTTTGTAACTTTTTAATCCAGTAGAAACTATGAATGCAATAAGTCTATTTACTTCACAAGCGTTGACGATTCCTATTTTTCCGACGGCATAAGCAGCAATAATACTATCTGAGCAAAGTCCCGCTGTTGTATCCAAGAAACGATCTCCTTTTTGCAGCTTCGTTGCTTGCAAGAAAACGTCTTGTTCCCCTTTAAGTAATCTTTTCAGTCGAAAAGCAGCGGAGTTTGGATGGAAGAAAAATGGAGTCTTAACCCCATATGGGTATAACTCTAATCTTTCCTTACTTACCACTAACACATCTGATTCGAACTTTTCTTGCATAACTTCCACGGATTTCTTTTCCCTGTTCCAATAGGGCAATGAAAGTTCAATTGCTATTTGTTTTGCTAATTCAATAAATTTTTCATTCGTTCTTCCTGCAGTTGTTACAATAGCACTCATGAAGTAACAATTTGTGAAAGCACACCAAATAAATGATCCTTAATAGTTTCCATAGAATTGCTTTCAATTTGTTCCCGTGGGATGAAATATGCTAATTGATCATCTTTCCAAATTGCGATTGAAGGTGAACTAGGTGGGACTTCTTCAAAATAACTTCTCATCGTAGCTGTAGCTTCTTGATCTTGTCCAGCAAACACTGTAACTAAGTTATCTGGTTTCACCTTTAATTCATTTACAGCAGCCACTACTGCTGGTCTAGCTAAACCTGCTGCACAGCCACACACAGAGTTAATAACAATTAATGATACCCCTTCTGCTTTTGCCATATGATCTTGCACATCTTCAGAGGTTACTAATTCTGTAAACCCTGCATTTGTTAGTTCACTTCTCATCGGTTTAACTACTTGCTTCATATACTCATCGTACGCGTTCATCTATTCTCCTACTTTCTTTTACATTCAACTTCATTTTACTATCCTTATTCTAATCATATTTTCATATTTTTTCACGTTTTTCAACTTTTACTACTGATTACTTTGATAATTCTTTATATGCAAGAACTTTTAGGGCTAGCATTTCTTCATCTGATAACTTATTTTGGAGTTTATTGAAAATTTCTTGTTTCTCTTCAGTTGACATTCCATTTTGTGCTTTTGATTGGATTTCTTTTATTTCACTTATATTAAACTTTTTCATTAATACTCTAGTTGCTTCTTCCTTCGTTTGAAAAGGAAGCTTACTACTATCTATATTTTTCCCATCCTCAATAAATGCCTGTAATTGAGGATCATTATTGATCTCTTCTTTAATATTTTTTAGTTGGCCACTATCTTGTAGTTCAACTGCTACCTTATCCATTACTTGATCTGCAACTAGTTTGGGTACAAAATAGTATGCTGCAAACCCTATTATAGCGAAAATTACGACTAAACTTAAAAGGACTTTAAAAAATTTCATTTAAATACCACCTCTACAGGATATATTATTAAGAATACTACATCCATACCTACTTGAGAAACGATAAGTAATACTTCTTTTTGTTATTGTAACCAAATTATGTAAAAAAGCACCATTCTAGGTGCTTAAAAAATTTGCTTAGACGATTTTAAGTTAATCCTCCCTGTCCTTGTGTCCGCAATCTGTTATATGCATGATAGGTTACTACTGTTGCAATAAACGTACCGATTAAAAATAAAACGGAGCCCGCTAACGAAAAAAGATTACCAATAAATCTAGTTCCTTCTTCATTTATTAATTCTTGAGTAATCAACTCTTGATTCATATATCCACCCACCTCTCCACATATTTATTATATTCTTCTGTGGCATATTGTTCACTATTTGTTTAGGATGGTGAAAATCACTAAATGGGATCATGATTTTTGTTATAAAAGCGAATCGCAAGTAAGCTCTTCTATCACATATTTCAATAAATGAAAATCAGAATCCGATGCGGTGTAAAAGCATCAGCATGTGTTCTAGTCAATTAGAAAAACTTGTACAGATATCACCCGTGTCTATTTATATGAGGACTTTACCCTGTATTCTGATATTTTAAAATCAATGAAAGCACCAACAACTCCGAAAGGTAGTCCTCCTGAAGTCAATGCAAGTAAGATTGAAAAGATATTTATTTGCTCCATTTTGTTACTTAATACATATTGAACAAACAGAGTTCCAAATAAAATAAATAAAATAGTGAAATAATATGTTATATGGTGTTCTTCCTGTATTTTTTGTTTTTGATTCATCATTTCTTTCTGCATAGAACTCCCTCTTCTCTCTATAGTTCTTCTATTATTCACTTGTTTTCATTTATTTACTCATTTTTATTTATATACACAAAAAAACCTTCGATTGAAACACTTGTTCAAAGTGCACCATAATCGAAGGTGTTGTTCTTATTATCTTTGTAGTACTACATCTGTCCATTCAACTTGATTTAAAAACGTATATACGTCTTCACATACTTTATCTTTTTCTTTTCCAGTAGTAATTATATGACCGGATTCCTCATACCAAATGATTTCTTTTTCATTTGTTTCTACTTGTTCAATGATAAACGAGGCACTTTCTTGATAAATTTCATCATCTAGTGCTCCTTGAAGAACAAGGGTTGGAGATGTAATAGAATGTAATTCTTCGCACGTATTTTCAGTAATTGATTGAACACCATTTAAAGAATCTCTCGGTGTATTTTTGAGTACTTCCAGTTCTTCAATAATTTCTTCTTTTGATTTCCCTTCAAAAAATTTATATATTTTTGCGTAGTTATATAGTCGGTCAAATAACCCATTTGTACTACTCCGTTTAATAGGAGCACACATGGACACGACTGCTTTTACAGGAAATTCTTCTGCAACTTTTAGGGAGAATACACCGCCTAATGATATTCCTGCTACCGCAATTTCTTCATAACCTAGATTAAGTAAATAATGATATCCTTCAACAACGTCTTGCCACCATTCATTTGGACTAGTTTGTAATAACTCTTCTGGAGTTCCCCCATGCCCTCTATACATTGGAGCATGACATGTATAGCCTCTTTTTTGTAAATATTCTCCTAATCTCTTTACATCTTTAGTACTTCCCGTAAAACCGTGCAACAATAATACTGCTCGTTTTCCGCCTTCAAATGTAAAAGATTTAGGTGCCACTACTTTCATTTTTATATCCCCTTTATTTAGCTAAACCATTAGTATATTGAATTTATACTATCATTGACGATTCATAATGTATAATTTATTATTTTTATTATAACAATGCATAAAATGCATGAATCGAATCTTGGGGGTTAAGAAATGGAATGGCAACGTCTTGAATATTTTCAAACTATGGCAAAGGTACAACATATGACCCGTGCAGCTGAAATACTTTCTATTTCTCAACCTGCGTTAAGTCGCTCTATCGCAGGGTTAGAAGAAGAGATTGGGGTTCCACTATTCGATAGACAAGGTAGATCGATTGTGTTAAATCGGTACGGCCAAATGTTCCTCCTAAGAGTAAATCGGATTATAAAGGAAATGAACGATGGACTAGAAGATATTCAACAACTAATCAATCCAGAACAAGGGGAAGTATCACTTGGTTTTTTACATACGCTTGGTACTAGCACTGTACCAAACATTATAAGGGCTTTTCACAAACAATTTCCTCATATTACATTTCAATTTAAACAAAATCATACTCATACGCAATTACAACAACTAAAATCGGGGGAATTAGATCTGTGCTTGCTCGCTTCAATGGAAGATGAAAATCAAATTGAATGGACCGAATTATGGCGTGACGAGCTTTATATTATAATACAAAATAATCACCCACTTGCGAATCAAAAGAGTATTTCTTTAAAGGAAATAGCTAATGAATCCTTTATTTCGATGAAGAAAGGATATGCCCTTCGTAAAACAACGGATGAAATCTTTGAAAATTTGGGGTTAACACCAAACGTTGCCTTTGAAGGAGATGAAGTTGCTACTGTCGCAGGCTTCGTTGCAGCTGGGCTTGGCTTTTCAATACTGCCGGACGGTGGAGAAATTCATTCAAATAAAATAGCTAAACTGCACATAAATGATGCAAAGTGCGAGCGTACAATTGGAATGGCTGTTGTGAAGAATCGCTACTTATCACCTGCTGCAAAACAATTTCAACAGTTTGTTCTTGACTATTTTTCTCGTTAAGTAGAAACGTAGAAAGATTGTTACTTTTCGCGGGGGATGGTTTTAGTTTCCTCGTCACTGCGTTCCTTCTAGGGCTGAAACGCATACAACGGAAATCAACCTGATAATGGCATAAAAAAAAGTGGATCGCGAGGTGACTTAGTCACATCACAATCCACAAAAAAGCTATTGTTAACCCATTGTTAACACATATCTATTATTTTCTAGCTTCGTTCATTTGCTTCCAAACAGAACCTTTTGCTTCTTCCCCATCCTCAATTCGAGCGATGGCCATTCGAATTTGTAATTTAACTTCGTATTCTTTGTCATTCATTGCTTCTTTTAATACTGGTAAAGCATCTGTCGTTCCAACTTCATAGAAATACATAGCAGCTCGCCAACGAACAAGCTTGTTTTTATCAAAAAGAGCAACTTTCATCGCTTCGGCAAATTGAGCAAACCCTAGATCACTCATGGCATCTCCAGCAGTTCTTCTTACTGCAGCACTTTTATCCTTTAAAGCAATTTCTAATAAAGGAACAACTGCTTCGTCTTCTATTAATCCTAAATAGACTGTCGCAAGACGACGTATCGACACTTGCTCATCTTGAACTGCTTTTGCTAAAATCGGTAAGTCATCCATTTCCGGATTAATTAAATTATTCAATAATTGAAATCTTTCTTCCCAATCACTAACCATAAATTGTTCTAGTTTAAATGGGGCGCGAATTGGCGACTTATCTTCTGTAGAAATGTCTCTATTCTCTATTAATTGATTTAGTTTACTTTCTGGAAATGTTGCTTCTAGCTCTTTTACTAATTGTTCCCCTATTTCTTTTTGATCTCCATAACGAACACCAAAATCTACCCATTTACGAAGCATTAAATAGTTTTCTTTGTCACCTTCCATTGCGACGTCTAAAGCATTAATAAATCGTTCGGATAATCCATATCTCGACTCCGTTTCGCTGTCAAAAACCTTCACTTGAAGAGGAATTCCTTTATATTGCTGAACATGCACAAATACTTCTCCATAGTGATCTACAGGTTTTTCATTCAAAACTCCATCATTTTTTGCCCCGAAAACATTTTCAACAGAGGCTAAAATGGATTCCCATGAAAACTTAGCATTTCGCTCAATTGCTAAAAAGTCAGCTACATGATATACCCCTTTTACACCTTCTATTCCTAAAATGTCTTTTATTTCTTTAGGAGCTCCTTCTAAGTTATCTTTTTTATAATTATGACTTTTGCCAAAAGGAAGCTCTATATCTATAATTATTTTCATTGTATTTGGACTAGGTGTTGGCTCAATTGTTACAATTTTCATTTTTATCCCCTCCAGAAAATCAATTATTAAGATGAAGTAATTTCTTCTAAATATGACCAACGTTCGATTAATTGCTCGTATTTTTCATTTTCAATATCTAATTGTGCAGTTAGCTCTTGAAGTAATGTAAAATCGGAGCCTACTTTAGATAACTTTTCTTCTAATTCACTAATACGGAGTTCTGTTTTCTCTATGGTATCACCAATTGTTTCCCATTCACGTTGTTCTTTATAAGAGAGTTTTTTCTTTTCTTTTACTGGTTTTACTTGGATTACTTCTACTTTTAGATCCTCTACTTTAGTAGGGTTTATCTTTTGCTCCTCTAGATAATCCGAGTATATACCTAGCCATTCTTTTACAGATCCATCACCACTTAACACCCAAAGTTTTTTCGCAATACGATCTAAGAAAAAGCGATCATGGGAAATAGTAATAATGACACCTGGAAAAGTTTCCATAAAGTCTTCTAGAACGGACAATGTTTGAATATCTAAGTCATTTGTCGGTTCGTCAAGTAACAAGACATTCGGCTGTTCCATAAGCATTTTTAATAAAACAAGTCGTTTTTTCTCACCACCAGATAGTTTACCTATTTGGGTTCCATGAGTATTCAAAGGGAATAAAAAACGTTCTAACATTTGAGCTGCAGAAAATTTCTCTCCAGAACCTGTTTCAATTAAATTAGAAGATTCACGGACATATTCAATCATTCTAGTTTGCTCATTCATTTCAGGTAACTGTTGTGTAAAATGCATGAGCTTTACTGTTGAACCAACAATAATTTCACCAGAATCCATTTCAAGTTCTCCTGCTAGCATTTTTAACACCGTGCTTTTGCCTACTCCATTAGGTCCGACAATTCCTATTCGGTCCCCTGCTTGTAAAAGAAAGTTGAAATCTTTTACAATTTCTTTCGTAGCAAACCTTTTACTTATAGACTTCCCTTCAAGCACTTGCTTTCCTAGTCGAGTGGTTGCTAATTCCATTTCCAAGTTCTGATTGGAATTATTTCGATCAATTTTAGAATCAATTTCTTCAAAACGATCTTTTCGGGCTTTCTGTTTCGTAGATCTAGCTTTTGCCCCTCTACGAATCCATTTCAATTCATTTCGATACAAATTTTGTAATTTTTGTTGGGAAGATGCATTCATTTCTTCCCGAATTGCTTTTGACTCTAAATAATCTGCATAATTTCCAGAATGGGTATAGAGTGTCTTATCGGCAAGTTCATAAATATGTGTAGCGACTGCATCTAGAAAATAGCGGTCATGTGTAACAAATATTATAGCCCCTTCTACTCGTTGTAACATCTCCTGTAACCAATCCGTAGACTCTTTGTCCAAATGGTTAGTAGGTTCATCTAATAGAAGTAAATCAGCTGGTTCTATTAACACTTTTGCAAGGGCTACCCTTTTTTGTTGACCTCCCGACAAATGTAATACGGAGTCTTCAAATTGGGTTATACCTAATTTTGTTAATGCTGTTTTCGCAAGGGCATTTACGTCCCATGCTTGTAAATCATCCATTTGTGATTGTAAGTTCATCAATTTCTCTTGTAATTCAGTTGAATTAGAATCCTCCATTAATGCAAGTAATGCCTCTTCATATTCTCGATTTATTTTTAAAATTGGTGAATCTCCACTAAATACGGCTTGAAGAACAGTTTCTTCTTTCTCAAAAATAGGTTGTTGCTCTAAATATGCAATTCGGTATTTATTTGGATGATCACGGTCAATTGAGTCCGCTTCTAGCTGATCAGCAATAATGGAAAGAAAAGTTGATTTTCCTGTACCATTGATCCCTATTAAACCAGCTCTGTTTTGGTTATTGATTGTAAATGATATATTTTCAAACAGTGTTTTTTCGCCGACTGTTTTCGTTAAATTTGAAATAATTAAATGACTCATATTAATTCCCCAGTTTCTTCTCGTAAGTTTTGTAAAAAGAGCTCCATAAACGCATGTCTTTCTTCTGCAAGTGCTTTTCCCTTTTCGGTCATCATACCATTTGAAAGTAGTAAAAGTTTTTCATAGAAATGTGTAACAGATGCTGTATCCTTTGAACGATACTCTTCCACGGTCATATTTGAACGAGGAGTTTCACTCACGTCATACAGTTTTCTACCTTTTGCTCCTCCATAAGCAAATGTACGAGCGATTCCAACTGCTCCTATTGCGTCAAGCCGGTCTGCATCTCGAACAATTTTTGCTTCGATTGTTTTAGGTACTTCTTCATTTCCACCATTAAAAGACACTGATTTTATCACTTCGTTTATATGACTTACTTTTGATTGAGGTAGCTTCAACAGTTGGATTATACGTTTTTGTTCAGATTTTGTTAGATCCTTAGCATATTTTGGATCACTTACATCATGAAGTAGAACAGCAAGTTCCACAACTTCTTTATCAGCATTCTCCACCGTTTCTAATATTTCTAATGCATTTTTTCTCACTCTCTCTATATGTTGAAAGTCGTGACTTGCATCAAAATGCTTGTACACTTCTATTACCAATTGTTCACAATGCTCTATTGTATTCATACTATCTATCTCCTTAAACGGATTCATCTTTTTCATTATATACAATATCATAGAAAAAGACCGCTAATTGATAAGAGAAGACTGAAAAAGTGTCATTCATTTGCAAATAAATTATTAATAACTACTTCTCGGGTTTAGCGCTCTGGCATTCGCTTTCCGCGCGAGCGACTTGCCTCCTCCTTCGCTTCGCTTCGTGCGGGGTCTCGTCTGTCTCGCTATTCCCGCAGGAGTCGCATGCTCCTGCGCAAGCTCGTCGCAAATAATATTCGCCGCCGCACTAAATCCTTATATAGGTAATAAAAATGAGCAAGAAACTAGAAAAAATAAAAATTGAGGTTTTTTTTTAAGTTCCCTAAATTGATTAGTACTACTTTTTTATAAAAAAACAGAAATTGATTTTGTTTTTAAATTTATGGGAATACTTAGATAGGAAAAATCATTATTAGGGATAACAGAAAACGCAAATGATATTCGACACATTATTGACGATTACTGTCATTTAATGTATGATTTAACTATCCATTATCCGAATATTTAGTGGATTGAGGGAGGAACGTTTATGCAACAGGGGAAAGTAAAATGGTTTAATAACGAAAAAGGCTATGGGTTTATCGAATACAATGATGGAGAAGATGTATTCGTCCATTTTACCGGTATTCAAGGAGACGGGTACCGAGCACTAGAAGAAGGACAAGAAGTTTCTTTTGAAATTGTGGAAGGTAACCGCGGACCTCAAGCTGCAAACGTACTGAAAAATAGTTAGGAATAGTTCTTCCCGCGACGAAAGGTCGTGGGTCTTTTTTATTTAGAGTGAAGCTTTTCCCCAATTTCTCGAATATCCTCTCCAACTGTACAAGAATAAATGCAGAAATTATGCGCTGCTGACTTCCCTTTTTCTTTACGTAAAAGGCTTTTTATAAAACAAGCCTCACAATAGGTATCTAATAAATGATCGATTTCAGTAATCAAATGAATATTTTTCAAATTAAATCTCCTCACCATAATAAATTTGATTTTACTACTACATGTATTTTGTTTGCAAGAGTGCTATTTGTAGTTCAAACTAAGAATTAGAGAAAGAAAACAAATTATAAATAGGTGGTTCATAATGCTTGAAGTGTATATTGATGGTTCAACAACAGGAAATCCAGGTCCAAGTGGTATAGGAGTATTTATTAAAGGCGAAGGACAGCACATTAAAATAAGCGAATATATAGGAATTTATGATAATCACACTACAGAATTTTTAGCACTTCTAAAAGGTTTAGAAGAAGCGCAAAAATTAACAACATCAATTGTTTCTGCAAGGACTGATTCACAAATAGTGTGTGCTGCAGTTGAAAAAAGATATGCAAAAAATACTGAATTTGCTGCTATTTTAGAAAAAATATTAAAGATAAGCGATACATTTGACTTCTTTTTTATAAAATGGATTCCAGACGATCAAAATAAAGCAGCCCACGCATTAGCAAGAGAAGCTGTACTAAAAAAACTACCTTAAACCAAAGGCAGTTTTTTTTATATAAATCGTCTAATTGTCTGGACAATTTCACCCATTCAAAGAGCGTCAATTTGAAATTCTTCTTTATATGCTGCTTCAATCGAATCTTTTGTACGTTCCATAAAACTTTGTACTACCTCGTCGCTACCGAACAATTGAAAGATGGATAATAAAGGATTCTTAGGTTTATTTAACGATGTATATATAAATTTTGTAGTAGTATCATTCTTACTTTCTAGTTCATAATCAATTGTCATACGAAAACGATTGTTCAACAGAAAATTCTCTTGGAACTTTTTGTAATTTTGTTCATTAGTGTATTTTCTTATTGTGATTTCGTAATGTTCCGTTATTGAACCAATTTGATACGATTGTTTAATAATAGAGCCAACTACCTGTTCTGTTTGATGGATAAATTCTTCATTAATTACTTTCGGAAAAATTATTTTCTTTTTTTCTAAACTACCATAAAAAAATGGCCAAACGTATTCAATTGGTGCATGTATGAGTATTTCTTTTCTCCACTTCTTCATTTTTTCAACCCCTTAAATATAATCACCACTCTAGCGAATGATATAACATATCATAACACAAAAAAACAGACTCTCTAATGAGAGTCTGTTAAAGTTTAGGTTTAAAATTAAGCTTTAACTACGTTAGTAGCTTGAAGACCACGTTGGCCTTGCTCGATTTCAAAAGTTACTTCTTGACCTTCGTCAAGAGATTTGAAACCTTCGCTTTGAATAGCTGAGAAATGAACGAATACGTCGTCTCCGCCTTCGCGCTCGATAAATCCGAATCCTTTTTCTGAGTTAAACCATTTTACTTTACCTTGTTCCATGTGTATTTCCTCCTCGTATGCGATTATGCATACATTGTGTTACTATCCTTGCTCAACACTGTTAAGTAAAAGTGTTGCCACCTACTAACTAACCGAACAAAAATAATCCTCTTTAAATATAGCATGCATTTATTATTAATGCAACAGTTTTACTTAAACAATTTAAATACTTTCCAATAATGCACCAATTGCTCCACTATACCCATGTTTTTCTAGAAAGATGGGTTCTTTTTCTTTTAAATTCGTATAACTTTGGATAATTTTCTTTAGTAAATCATTATTTTCTAATGTGGAACCAATATAAATAACACGATTCACGTTATGGGCATCAGCTGCTTGGATACATAAAGAAGCGACAACTTCACCAATAATACCTTGTAAACCGGATAAGTAATCTGCATGACTTTTATTTTCAGTTGATTTTAAAGCAACCCCACCAAAATTACTGGCAGTAAGTGACCCATTTAACGGTAGTTTATTACTTTCATAAATATCACTCACCAAGATGTCTATGAACTCTCTGCTTCCTGATTTCGAAAGATTTATCATTTCTTCATAACTGGTTATGCCCGTTAATACTTGTCCCAAGCCAATTAATGTTCCACCGCCAATTCCAGTTCCACCAAGTCGGCGATGGGATTCTCCATTCATCAGATGAATAGACGTCCCTGTACCAATATTTGCGATAATAGCTTTTTCGCAATGTATATTTTCTTGTTTTAGTTGATACATGACACCAGCCATTGTAGCGTCAAATTCCACTATATATGGAATATCATTTTGCGAAAGCAGATATTTCTTTAACTGCTCCGCACGACCACCAGTAAGGCAAATGGACGCTAACGAATGATTAGACTCAATCCAATCCTTTACCGCTTTAAAGTTAGACGAAAGAAAGTTTAGTAAATGTAATTGCTTTTTTTCATCCCAATAAGCTATTTTCGTTAACGTTCCACCTGCATCAATACCGATTTTTGTAGCCATAAAAATTCCCCTTTTATCTTACCCAAGAACCTACAATTGGATAATTAAATGTGCTTCCAGTAATCGCTTTAACTATTCCTATAATCGGAACAACAAATGCCATTATACCAAAAATAATTATCATAGGGATACCGATTAAGAAAATTATTAATAGCGCAGATATAAAAATCAAAGCACCTATTACCAATTGGAATAGAACAGCTTGAATTGAAAGCTTTTTAATTTCTTCGTCGTCTACAACCAAATATAAAATAAATGGTACCAAAAAAGGGGCAAACCATGTGCTTGCATGTAGTAATACCTTTAAACCTGTGTTTTCCATTTGTGTCATACTCCTCTCCATAAGTTAATACTTTATACGTATTATATTATCATTCGTTTCACTATTCTCTAAAATTTTTATTCTCATAAACTGTTTTACCAGCAACAATCGTTCCTACTACATTCGCTTTTAAAAGACTAGTTTCATTTAACTCTCTATCAACTACTGTGAAATCCGCATCAAAACCTTGAGCAATTTTTCCACGCTCTTTTTCTTTTCCGATTGCTTTTGCACTCCCAGATGTAAATAAAGATATCGCTTCGAATACTGTTAGAGATTGTTCAGGTAAAAATCTATTATTTACTGCTGCATCCATTCCTACAAGAGGGTCCGCCAGTTCTATCGGAGAATCTGAGCCTCCTGAGCAATCAAAACCGTAATCTAATAAAGTTTTCCATGCATACGCCCATTTTAATCGATCTTTTCCTAGTCTTTCAATTACCCAAGGAAAATCCGAAGGTACAAAAATTGGTTGGAGATCAAGTACCACTGGTAATTTCGCCATTCTTGCCACTAAATCTTTTCGTAGAACATTCACATGAATTAATCTATCTTTTTTCCCTGCTGGTACAGGATACTTCTCTATTAAGCTAATAATAATTTCAGTGGCTTTATCTCCAATTACATGTACGGCAATTGTTTCATTATATTTTCTAGCTATTTGTACTAATCGTTCTAATTTATCAGGTTCATGAACAGAAACACCTTTATTTCCTATATCATCTGAATAGTCCTCCGATAATAGGGCAGTTCGCCCCCCTAAGGATCCATCAACAAATATTTTCATTGCACCAAATTCAATAAAGTCAGTCGGTTCCTCCCCCTGCATCTTCTCAAATGCTTCATGATGTCTTAATAAATGAGTACGGAAGTTTTGACCAATAACCTCGCGATAAGCTTGTAAAGGTACTGTATACGCTCCGTAGTATGCCATATCTTCCGTATGAACACCAGTTAATCCCTTCGATTGTAAATCCGCAACACTCTTCTTAATAACTTCTACTAAATACTCTGTAGTTACAGCAGGTATTTTACTAGTAATTAACCGTTGTGCCTCATCATAAAATAATCCATTCAAATTCCCTTCATTGTCTTTTCCAATAACTCCTCCTATTGGATTAGGAGTTTCTTTCGTTATTCCAGCAAGCTCGATTGCTTTAGAATTCGCTACTAGTACATGTCTACATACTCTTTTTAAAACAATAGGTGTTTCTTTTAAATGATCTAAATCTAAATTAGTAATTGGTCTTTCCTCAATTAGTTTATTATCATTCCACCCTTCGGCAACGAACCATTCCCCTTTTATCACTCGAGCTTCAACTTGATCCACTATCTCTTTAATGGAATAAATCGTTGATAAATCAAGATATGCTAACTTTTCACCATGACCAATGAGATGAATATGACTATCAACAAAACCTGGATACATAGATGAGCCATTTAAAGAATTTACTTTATCTGCAAATGGCAATAACGCTTCTTTAGAGCCCGTTTGAATGACTTTTCCATCCTCTACTAATATTGCTTCTACTTTGTCTCCAGCTGATTCCATTGTGAAAATATTACCATCAGTCCATAATGCCCTCATTTTTTCTCATCCTTTTCCTTTAGTTTCAACTAAATCATCTAAAAGTATTTTGGCCAATCTTAGATATGCATTGTGTTTTTAACAATGTTTTATAAACACATAACCGCCCAATTTCTTGGGCGGTTTTGTTATTTCAATAAGTTACTAATTTCTTGAGATGGTGATTCTAATCTCATTTGTTCTAGTTGGAGTTTCATTTTTTCCGTTTCAATAACGAAATTGTCGTATTTTAACTTCTCAAGTTCTAGTTCGGTTTTCACTCTTTCTCCTTTCATTACCTCTTTGTTCTCAAAATGTTTGGTTATTACCCTAATAATCGGGACTGAAAAAATAAGAATAACTGCGATCGTACCAGTCATAGTAGTGTCCTCACTCCATAAGTATTTGAATATTTTAAGTATACAATAAATAGTAATTAGTAGAAACTATTCATTCGCTAACAATATAATGGGTTCAAGCTCAATTTCTACGTTACCTCTTAACGCTTTACTAATCATACATGTTTGCTCTGCTTTTATAACCAATTTATCCATTAAAGCCATGTCTTTACTATTAGTCAATTCAATTGTTGGCCGATGGATGATTTTTTTATAAGTAAATACTCCACCTGTCACATCAACAATTGCAGTAGAGTCCATATATAGTTGATCTTTTAAAATATTACTTCTTTCCATCATCGCAGCAAGCGTAATAATATAACAAGTAGCAGCTGCACCCAGGAGCATCTCGTCGGGATTTGTACCTATTCCCGGCCCATCCATTTCCTTTGGAATCGACACCTTGGTATACAAATTTTCAGCTTGAATCTCTCCTGTATCATTGCGAGTTCCTGGCCAGTTTGCTTTTAAATGAAAATAATGCTCTGTCATTGTAGTATCTCCTTTGAAGTTTACTATATTGGAATATCGCTTCATATCCTTTATGATAAGTATAAGAAAGTAGGCGATTATTTTGGAGAGAAATTATGGAAAAGTTGCAGGAATCACTATTATTATATCATTATTCCTACTAATTCTTGGTGTTAAATATGTACTGGGTCAAGATTTAGTCATTAGAAATTTCATTGCATTTGCTATCATTTCTGTTTTAGTTGGCACAATTGCAGGTGCTTTTTTATTTTATAAACTAAAAATAGCCTATTATATTTTTACAGCTGGATTACTCCTTGGGTTTATTGAACTTTTCCGCTCCTTTATTTCCGGTAATGAAGGATGGGGAGACTTAGTTGGGATACTATCCTTGTTTATATATACTTCATTTGGATTAGTCATTGGTCTTATAATAGAAGGCGTTCTTTTTATCCTGAGAAAAAACAAATAAGAAAAACCGAGTAAAACTACGCCCGGTCCTGTTAATAAGAGTAACGTAGAAATATCGTTGATTTTCGCTATGGCGCACGCTTTTCGCGAGCCTGGCTTCAGTCTCCTAGGCCAACAGGATGTTGGTCATGAAGGCGTTGCCTCTCGGAAGAGGCGCCTTTAGCCTTCCTCCCCTCTTCTACGTTCCTGCGGGGCCTTCTTCTCATGCACCTGCCGCTTCGCTTTCGGTGCAGAAAACATCTGCTATTCCCGCAGAAGTCGCCGCCTCCGCTTCAATCAACAAAGTGCATGGGACGATTTATAATTACTCAGTAAGATAAATAACATTTAAATCCTATGAACAGTAGTTAGGGAACTTTATTTTATCCGGATGCATATCACTACGTTTATTTAAACTATTTCTATCCTCTTTAGCGATAAGATGAGTTAACTCTTCCTGTTAGGTACTATTCACTTGATGGATTGTAGTGAAAGGTGGCGACTCCAGCGGGATGAGTGAGACAGATGATCCATCACAACGAACGCGTAGCGGCGGTGATGGATCATCGCTCCCCCCGCGGAACGCGTCCACCTGAAACGAAAATCCGAGGTAATTTTTAATTTTTTAAAGAACTATGAACACTGGTTCCGCAGGACGATAATCCAAATACTTTCTTATCTTATAAGAAAAGCTCAAGCTCCCTTTAGGAGCATCTTGTCTTCACTTTTTCCTGAGTGCTTTGGATTAAACATTACCTACATTATTACCATAAAGTACATTAGGGGGAAGTGACTACGTCACTTCCCCCTTTATTTTCGGAAATCTAGTAGCGATTGATTTCCGTCATCCTCTTAAATTAATTGAAGTCAATGAGCTTTTGGTTTGGATATAACTCTTAAAGCATCCGAAGATACAATTTTATTTCTTCCGAACAAAGTTCCAAATAACGATACCTATTAATAAGATTTGTGGAACAATGGTTTCCCATGTTGGATAAAAGCCAAGGGAACTAATGACAGGTAAATGATCCACGGTTGTCATTGAAAATACATTTCTTAACTGTAAAGTGTGCACGCTAACTCCTATAATTTTAAATGCCAAAATATAGATTAGAATAGTCGCAACGATAAAGAATCGATGAATTGGTATTTTCCCGCTTACTTTCAATAATACAACTGCAAAGATAACTAAAATAACTAAAGCAATGAGGATACCGATACTTAACTCAAGCGTAGACATTTTAGGAGCAATCCCTGCATAAAAAATAATTGTTTCTGCCCCTTCTCTAAATACAGAAAGGAAGCTAACAAAGGCCATAGATAAAATACTGCTGGTAGAAATCGCATGATTCATTTGGGTTTGTATATATTTATTCCACGAGTTAATACTAGATTTATTATGTAACCAAACCCCGACACCTATCATTAGTACTGCAGCACCTAAGCCTACATATCCTTCCATCATTTCTCTACTTGTTCCCGCTGATACCGATTGCAGGATAGTCGAAAGAATAATGGCTGCAATTGCACTCACAGCTAAACCTGCGAATGCACCTAAATAAATCCACTTTTTTTGATTTTCTTGGTTTGCTTTTTTTAAGAAAGCAAGCAATGCGATAATGATGAGTAACGCTTCTAAACCTTCTCTAAGTAATATTAATGCAGAATCCCAATACGTATAGTTAGAAGTCGTTTGCATTAATTCAATCTCTTTAATAAATGAATTAATTGATTCAGTGATTCTTTTTTCATCAACAGTATTTTTTGAAAGGTCACTAACTAGTAGAGGGATATTACTTTCAATTCTTGTATAAAGTCCAGCATTTTTCGTCCGTATATCCCCTTCAACGTTAGGCCAAATTTCAATAAACTTCACTAATTCATTAGCGGCTACATCATACGATCCTTCACTAATTTGGTCCTTACTTTCTTTCAATAATCCAATAAGTGTAGCTAATGAATAATTCCCAGTAGTACCCTGCACTACTTTATTCGCAACAAAGTCATTTATTGCTTTAATTAATGCATTAAACTGTCCTTGAAGTTGCTCTACATCCAATTCATCTTCCGCTAACGAAATGCGCATAAAAGCTACTTGAGTTTCTATTTTTCCGTAACTCGCAATATCCAGTTCTCTAACTGGGCGTTCATTTTTTTTCCAAGATGCCAAAAATTTAGAGTACCCTAGTAAAATAGCATCTTGATCATTAGTAGCAATGATGTCATTCATTTGATCAATTGCTGGTTGAATTTTTACACCAAAATTTGTTCGTTCTGCTTTTTCGTCGACTGGGTTTTGTTCTTTTTCAAGTGCAGCCAAGCCTTTTGCAAGTTTTTGTAAATATTCCAATCGATCTTTAGAGTTTTTAGCATTATATGCTCCGGTATAAGCCTTATTAATTTGTTTAACTGCTTCACTCTCCGAAAAATTCATTTCTGTCCATTGTTTTTCGAATGACTCGAGTGCTTCTAGCGTTTTGGCATTTTCTTCTTTTTTCGATTCCATGATGGCGTCACTAATCGTAATATACAATTCACCAATTGTAGTAGTAGCTTGAGCAGGCAAAGTACGCAAAACAAATAATATGCAAACTATAGATAATATAATAGTTACTTTATGCTTTAAAAAGTGATTCACCGATATAACTCCCTTTTTGAATACCAGGGAAACAAGCAAAAATTGCACTGCCTCGATGGGTAATATATTCATTTAATTTATCTACGCGCCCCAAACTATTTTGTATTCTAATAAATTGACTAGGATGTTTTTGAAAGGAAATAAACAACAAACCAGCATCAAATACTCCTGTCTTCGGATCTATTCCACTTGAATAGGAAAATGATCTTCTTAACAAACGATCCTTTACTTGCTTCGCTAGATGAACATGTGAAGTTATAGGGACAATTGGATTACCTTTATGATCCTTTCGAGATAATTCCATATCATCATGCTCACCTTTTTTTCCAAGTGGTGCACCAGTATCTCGATGACGTCCGAAAGTTGCTTCCTGTTCCCCTAATGATGTACGGTCCCAAGTTTCTAGATGTGTCTGAACTTTTCTTGCCACTAAATAAGTTCCATTAGTCATCCAAGAAACGGATTCATTTGGCTGAACCCAAACAACTTCGTTCATTTCTTTCTTATTTTTCACATTTGGATTCCCAGTGCCATCCTTAAAAGCAAATAAATTTCTTGGGGTATTTTTTTTATTTCCTTGTGGAAATGAATTAAAGCCTGCTTGAGTCCATTTTAACGTTACTTTTCCTGAAGCAGCACGAACAAGATTTCGAACAGCATGAAATGCTACTTGGGGATCCTCTGCACAAGCTTGAATGCATAAATCACCATCAGAAATATTTTCATCTAACTGGTCTTTCGGAAAGTGAGGTAATTGTACTAATTCTTTTGGTTTAAGATTTTTTAAACCAAGTTCTGATTTCTCGAAAAGAGTTGGTCCAACACCAAAAGTTAAAGTTAAATTTGATGCAGAAAGACCAACTGCTTCTCCAGTATCTTTGGCCGGGACTAAATAGTTCTTAGTTGGTTCTCCAGTTTCTTCTCCGTTCATCATTTTTACTGCCAATGGAGTCCATATTTTAAATAATTCTTTTAATTCTTCTTTTGATTTCACAATAACATTTAATGATGCAAAGTAAATATGCTGTTGAACTTCTGTTATAATACCAGATTGGTTTTTACCGTAAAAAGGAATTTTATTTGAAACAGACAAATTATCTTCTACAACTGAATATCCTAACGAATTAGCAACTGTACCCAAACCAGTAGCACCTATTAAAACTCCAGCAGCACCCACTCCGGTTAACTTTAGCATTTGTCTACGATTCATTTTTTTATTAAAAAATGATTCTGTCTGCTTTGTTTCCATCTTAATCACTCCATGATTATCCCTATTTGACTTAATGGTTCCCCTAATTGATTTACAGCTTCAGAGAGTGCTTTCGTGTCTTTATTTGTTAATTGTTCGTAAGAAACATATCCACCCGTACCATTTTCGTATTTCGCTAACAGTTCATTTATATTAATAAACTTTTGTTCTAATTCTTTCACTAAATTTTCATCTTTTTCATTTATTTTATTTTTTAAGATAGTAAATATTTTTTCAGCACCTTCAATGTTCGCTTTGAAATCATATAAATCTGTATGAGAATAAATTTCTTCTTCACCAGATATTTTAGAAGTTGAAACTTCATTTAATAAATCAACTGCACCAGTAATCATTAAATCTGGCGTAACATCAACTGTTTCAACACGAGCCCGAAGTTCTTTCGCATCTTTTAATAATTGGTCCGCTACTACTTCGTATCCTTTTGTGGTGTTTTCAACCCATAGCCCATATTCAATCTTATGATAACCTGACCAATCTTTTTCCGATTTCCCTTCATCTTCTAAATCCGCAAGTCTCGCATCAATACGTGGATCCAAGTCTCCAAAACTTTCAGCAATTGGTTCAGAACGTTCAAAGTACATACGAGCATTTGGATAAATTTCTTTCGCCTTTTCGATATCTCCAGCTTTTACAGCCTCTACAAACTTTTCAGTTTCTGTTACAAATTGATCTATTTGATCAATTGCAAATGTTTTATAATTTTCAAGTTCATCGTTTAGTTGAACCGCATTATCGACGGATTCATTTTCTGTCTTAGAGTTTTCTGTTGAATTTCCACAACCGGTAAGTAAAATACTTATTGAAATTAACGAATAAATAAAAGCAGACTTTTTCATATTAACCCTTCTTTCTTATATATACCTATATAGTAATGATAATCATTTTCATTTAAATGTCAATGCACAATGAAAAATGGCTTTAGCTTTTATACTAAAACCATTTAAATGAACAGAGTTTATAGTTACTTGGAAATAACTGTTCTATTTCTTCCCTCGGATTTTGCAGCATATAAAGCTTCGTCAACTCGATGCATTAAGCTACTTATACTTTCTTGATTTAATTTATATTCACCTACTCCTGTAGATATTGTAATTTTTCTATTTATAGGTGGCATACTCATTTCTATTTCTGTTCTTAATTTTTCAGCCAATTCATAGGTAACATTAGCAGGAGAATTTGGAATAACGATAAGAAACTCCTCTCCACCAAGTCTAATACATACTCCCTTATCATTTGTAGCTGATGTCATATTATTTGCTAAAAATTTTAATACCTCATCTCCAGCTTGGTGTCCAAACTCGTCATTTACTTTTTTAAAGTGGTCAATATCAATCATGATAATAGAAAATACTTTGTTTTGTTCTATTAGATCTGTAAAAAGTAAATCTAAGTATCTTCTATTTCTTAGACCAGTCAATGAATCGGTTAATGATTGCTGTTTAAAATCCGCTAATGTTTCTTCATGTTTCTTGCGATATCTTTCTATCGTTTCTGTAAGCTGTTTTGCTTCGAAATACCAAGTTGAAATCTGAGGTTTTTCATATGTTTCTTCCGAATTAGAGTTCATCGTAAATAAAGCTAAATTTTTCAATGGAGAGGCAAGCTTTTCTGATAACAAGAAAGCTAAAAAATAAAATACAATGACAAAGGGCATTGTATAGAAAAACATTTTTTGCATTATACCACTTAAAGGATTTAAGCTACTCTTGTATGGCGTTTGTGAAACAACTCCCCATTCACTAGCATCTATATACGAAAATCCTGCAAGGACATGTTGTCCTTTTGAATTGAAAATTTCTTTCGCTCCACTTTGTTTTTCCATTAACCTTTGAACTACCTTGTTTTCTCTTACACTTTCCCCAATTCTATTTTTTTCAGGATGGTAAATTAAAGTTCCTTCTTTATCTACTACAAATACATATGAGCCATCTTCACTAAAATGCTCTGCTAAAATTTCTTTTATAAAATTATCTTCTTCCAAATAAATAGTTCCATTTAACATTCCTATGTATTTATTATGAGCATCGAATAATGGCGTTGAAATCAGTATTAGTAGCCGACCAGTAACTGCTCTATAGGGGCTTGAAATAATATTAGTTTTTTTGCTGAGCGCTTCAAGTACACCTGGAGATTCAATTTTGTTGCCTGCAATTCCTATATTTGGTGAAGTAGCTATCGCTACAGCATCGCTTCCTATTACAGATAGAGAGTTAAAGTTTTTTCCACTAATCAATAATTGATCTAGAATTCTAGTAAGCTCAATCGGATCATCAATATTTTCAATTACATCTGGTTTTCTTGCTTCTAAATTAGCTTGCATTGACTCAAAAACTTCTTGGGTTAGTTGCGCAAGTTTTAAAGAGTATACTTCGTTCTGCTCTAAAGAGTTATTAATTAGACTTTTCTTCGTGACTATATAACTAGAGAAAAAAGTACTGATTAATATTGCAAGTAATGAAAAAGAAATAAGAGTAAGTATCCAAAATCTAAGAGTTTTAATCATTGTTCCTCCAAAAAAAAATGCATATTTTCCTATTATACCACTAAACATGTCATTTGAACTACAAGAAAAAAGCTTTCATTAAGTTTTTTCACTTAATGAAAGCTTCAAATAAATTATTTAATGTGAACAGCTTAATGTCCACCTAAATAAGCTTGTCGTACTTCTTCACTTGTTTGCAAATCTTTTGCTGAACCAGAAAGTACTACTCTCCCTGTTTCAATTACATAACCACGACTTGCAACTGATAATGCCATATTTGCATTCTGTTCTACTAGTAACACAGTTGTTCCATCTTGATTGATATCTTTTATTACTTCGAAAATGGTTTTAACCATTAATGGAGCAAGTCCCATGGATGGTTCATCTAATAATACTAGCTTAGGCTTAGCCATTATTGCACGACCCATCGCTAGCATTTGTTGTTCTCCTCCTGAAAGTGTACCAGAGTGTTGTTTTTTTCGCTCTAATAATCTCGGGAAAATTTCATATACTTTTTGCATATCTGAATGAATGCCAGCTTTGTCTTTTCTTAAAAAAGCCCCTAATTCTAAATTCTCTTCAACCGTTAAATTTGCGAATACTCGACGACCTTCAGGTACGTGTGAGATTCCTGATTTAACAATAGCTTGTGCTTGTTTTCCAGAAATAGATTTATTTAAAAACTCTATTGTTCCATTTTTAGGCTTTAGCAATCCTGAAATAGTTTTTAATAGAGTACTTTTTCCAGCACCATTTGCACCAATAAGAGTAACTATTTCTCCTTCTTTTACTTCGATTGAGACATCTCTAAGTGCTTGGATATTTCCATAAAACACATCAATATTTTCAATTTTAAGCATTGTCATCGTGGACTTCCTCCCCTAAATACGCTTCAATAACTTTAGGATGGTTACGGATCTCCTCTGGTGATCCTTCAGCAAGAAGTTGACCATGATCTAACACATAGATTCTTTCACAAACACCCATTACTAAGTTCATATCATGCTCGATAAGTAAAATGGTTAATTCAAATTTATTGCGTATAAAAGCAATTAAATCCATTAAATCTTTCGTTTCTTGAGGGTTCATACCAGCAGCAGGTTCATCTAATAATAGAAGTTGAGGACCTGCAGCCAATGCTCTAGCAATTTCCAATCTTCGTTGTTGACCATATGGTAGATTCTTTGCTAGTTCATCTTTATATTTGTCTAGTTTAAAAATTTTAAGAAATTCAATTGATTTTTCTTCCATTTCTTGTTCACCTTTAAAATGAGAAGGTAAACGTAAAACGGAACTTAAAATAGAATGCTTCGCAAGAGAATGATAGGCAACTTTAACATTGTCTAATACAGATAAATCATTAAACAGTCGAATATTTTGAAACGTACGACTTATTCCTTTTCTTGTAACTTTATAAGGAGGTAAACCGTTGATACGTTCCCCATCGAACAAAATATCCCCTTCTGTAGGAACATATACTCCTGTTAATAAGTTGAAACTAGTTGTTTTCCCAGCACCATTCGGTCCAATCAAACCAACTAACTCTCCTTGATTTAGCACCATATTTAAATTTTGAACTGCTTTTAAACCACCAAACTGAATACCTGCATTTTTCACTTCTAACAAAGGCTTATTTCCCATGTTGACCGCCTCCTTTTGGCGTTCTCCATAGCTTGAAATAATCCGTAATTTCCATCGTACCCATTAATCCTTTTGGGCGATATAACATTACTAAGATTAATACAAGACTATATATAATCATTCGAGTCTCCGGAAATCCTTGAAGATAAGTAGAAACAACTGTCAGCAAAATTGCAGAAAGAATTGCTCCTGAAATACTTCCAAGTCCACCTAGTACTACGAAAATTAGAATATCAAACGACTTCAAGAAGCCGAATTGACTTGGTTGAATTATGTAGAAGTTATGTGCATATAAAGCTCCCGCTACACCAGCAAAGAATGAACCTAATGCAAATGCTACTACTTTATAATAAGTAGTATTAATTCCCATAGCATCTGCTGCAATTTCGTTTTCTCTTACCGAAATTGCTGCTATACCATGGCGTGAATTTGTGAAGTTTACAATGACTATAATTGTAATTACTAAACAAACAAATGCATACGTCCATGTTGTTAAATGGGATACCTGCATACCAGCTGCACCACCAACATAGTCAATGTTTAAGAAAACAATACGAATTATTTCAGCAAAACCAAGTGTAGCTATTGCTAAATAATCCCCTTTTAATCTTAAACTTGGAATACCAACAACTAAACCAGCTAATGCAGCTACAATACCACCAACTAAAATTGCTACTATAAATGGAAGATGTAGTTTCATGGTCACTATGGCAGACAGATAAGCTCCAACAGCTAAAAATCCAGCATGCCCTATTGAAAATTGCCCTGTGATACCGATTACCAAATGTAGGCTGATTGCTAAAATTATGTTAATGGCAATAAAAATAAGTGTATTAGAATAAAATTGATTCATCATTCCATTTGCAATAAGAACTTGAACAACTACATACACCAGTACTGCCGCTATAACAAATGGCCAAAACTGTTTTGACTTTTTCATAATTATGTACCACCTACACTTTCTCCCGTGTATTTTTGCCAAAGATTCCAGATGGTCTGAAAATCAGAATTAATATTAAAATGACGAATGCCGCTGCGTCTCTCCATAAAGAGAAACCAAGTGCACTTACAACCGTTTCAACAACTCCGAGTACCAAACCGCCTACCATTGCTCCTGGTATAATTCCAATCCCACCAAGGACAGCTGCAACAAAAGCTTTTACTCCTGGGATAACACCCATAAGCGGATCAATCTTTGTATAATAAACTCCAAAAATAACTCCGGCTGCTCCTGCTAAAGCAGAACCAATTGCAAATGTAGCAGAAATTGTGTTATCAACATTAATACCCATTAATTTTGCCGCTTCAGTATCATGTGAAACAGCTCTCATCGCTTTACCAGTTTTCGTTTTATGCACGATAAATTGTAATAAGAGCATTAATACAACAGAAACCGAGAGAATAAGAATAGATTGAATACTAATATGAGCACCTAAAAATTCAAATGAGCGATTTGAGAATACATCTGGATACGCTACAGGTTGTGCCCCTCTTGCATAAATAACCCCATATTCAATTAACAAAGATACACCTATTGCAGTAATAAGTGCGGCAATTCTTGTTGCATTTCTTAGACGTTTATACGCTATACGTTCAATAATAACACCGAATAAAGCACAAGCAGTCATCGATAAAATGAGTGCTGGAAAAAATCCTAATCCAAATACAGTAATAGAATAAAACCCAATAAAAGAACCAACCATAAACACATCACCATGTGCAAAGTTAATTAATTTAATAATTCCATAAACCATCGTGTAACCAAGTGCGATTAATGCGTATATACTTCCGAGTGAAATACCGTTAATCAATTGCTGAATCCATTCCATAATGTTTCACTCCTTTGTTCAAAATTTCAACTAGTTTAGAAATAGAAAAGGAGGGGCATTATCCCCCCCATATTACTTGCTAATCTTATGGATTAACTTTTGTGTTAAATACTTGTTTCCCATCAACAAACTCAATAATAGTAGCAGATTTAATAGGATGATGATTTTCATCAACAGAATATAATCCTGTAACCAATTCAAGTTTATCTGTAGATTCAATAGCGTCTCTAATTTTTGTTCCATCTAAAGAACCAGCACGTTCAATTGCATCTTTTAGTAAGTAAACAGTGTCATACCCTAATGCATTAAATGAGTTTGGATCTTTACCATATTTCGCTTTAAACTTCTCAGCGAAAGATTTCGCTAAACCATCTGGATCTTCAGATGAATACGCAGTAATAATGTACGTATTATTTAACGCCTTTGCTCCTGCTAAGTCAACGATTGTCGGAGAATCCCAACCATCAGCACCCATTAATGGAACCGTTATTCCTAATTCACGAGCTTGTTTAACGATTAACCCAACTTCTTCATAATACCCAGGGATAAAGATGAAGTCTGGATTTGCAGCTTTAATACGTGTAAGTGTTGAACGGAAGTCAGTATCTTTTGCAACATAAGATTCTTTTGCAACAATTTTGCCTCCAGCAGCTTCAAAGTCTTTAATGAAAGAAGAAGCAAGACCTTTAGCATAATCACTTGCATTATCGGCATATACCGCTACATTTTTCACTTTCAATTTATTCGCAGCGAAGTTTGCAGCAACAGTTCCTTGGAAAGGATCAATAAATGCAGTACGGAATGTAAAAGGATTCACTTTACCGTCTTCTCCTACCGTTACAGTTGTACTAGTACCAGAAGGTGAAATCATCGGTGTTTTGCTATCTGTTGCAATTTGTACTTGTGCTACTGAGTTACCACTTGTTGCAGCTCCAATAATAGCTGTTACTTTGTCTTGACTTGTCAATTTGATAGCAGCGTTTGTTGCTTCAGCTGCATCTGATTTATTGTCTACTTTAATTATTTCGATTTTTTTACCATCAATACCACCAGCTGCATTGATTTCTTCAACTGCTAGATCAATAGCATCAGCCTCAGATGAACCATATGATGCAACTGCACCAGAGAGTTCAAGGTTGGCCCCTATTTTTATCGTGTCTCCGCCTTTTGAACTACTTCCCTCATCTCCACTTGAACATCCTGCAAGAACTCCCGCTAAAAGAGATGTTGCAAGGAATAGTGAAGCAAATTTCTTTGTCTTCATGTATTTACCCCCATTTTATTTTGATAGTTCTGAAAATATAAGTTATACTACTGTATTTCTCTTGTATTTAAGCTTTTCAGAAACTATCAACTTATTAGTTAGAACAATCTCATTGTAAAACAAAGTTTAAATTCAGTCTATACTAATTTTTCTTTCAATTTAAAAATTTCTAACTTTAAATAATAAAAGTATTTAGACTCATCACTAAAGTCCTTGATATTACTAGGAATAGTAACAGTTCGCTTCTCTAAATATACGACTTACGATATATATTTTTTTAAAATTTCTAAATTCAAAAATGGATATTTCTATCATTCTCACTAATAAAATATGTAATTATTTGAAAAATATCTATAAAATGATTGTTTTTACTTTTCTGTCATTTAAAGATATACTAAAAGATAGTTCGATAACCGTAATAAAAAGGAGAGTATGAGAATGGTTAAAAGTTTACCAATTAGATCCGAAGTACCTTTAGAAGAAACATGGAATTTAAATGATTTGTTTGAATCTGAAGAAGATTTTAGTACATTGTTATTAGAAATTGAGCAAGAAGTAAATGATTTTGAAGAAAAGTTTAAAGGGAAAATCGACAATCCAACTATAATTATTGGTGCATTAAAAGAGTATTCTTCTATTTACGAAAAACTGGTTCCAAGTGGAACTTACGCTAATTTATCACTGAGTACCGACCAAACGAATACTGAAGCACAACTGCGTAGCAGTAAGTTTGCAACGCTTTCTGCAAAAGTAAGTAGTAAGATGTCTTTTATTAATAGTGAGTTAGTGGAACTACCAAATGAGGTTCTACAAAAAGCAATTGAAGATAGCCCATCATTTCAAAATTATTTACAAAAACTTCTTATCAAAAAACAGTATCAATTACATCCGGAAGTGGAAAAAACACTTGCAGCTTTTTCTTCAACATTTAACGGCCCTTATAAATTATATGACACAACGAAAATGTTAGACATATCCTTTAATAATTTTGAAGTAAACGAAACTTCCTACCCACTAAGCTACGTATTGTTTGAAAATGATTGGGAAGCTGAGTCTGACACTGAAGTTAGACGTGCTGCATTTAAAGCTTTTTCTACTAAACTAAAGGAATATCAACATACAACAGCCAAAACATATGATATGCATGTACAAATAGAGAAAACAACTTCAGATTTAAGAGGATATAACTCAATATTCGAGTATCTATTGTTAAATCAAGAGGTAGACCGTACATTATATGATCGTCAAATTGATTTAATCATGAAAGAACTTGCGCCTCATATGCGCAAGTATGCAAAACTACTTCAACAAGTACATGGTTTAGACAAAATGACTTTTGCAGATTTAAAAATATCACTAGACCCCTCCTATGAACCGAAAATAACTATAGAAGAATCTAAGAAATATATTGTAGATGCTCTTGGTGTGATGGGTGAGGAATATTTAGAGATGGTCGACCGTTCTTATAAAGAACGATGGATTGACTTTGCTCAAAATACCGGAAAATCGACTGGTGCATTCTGCTCTAGTCCATATGGAAACCATCCATATATCCTTATATCTTGGTCAAGCAGAATGAATGAAGTATTTGTCCTAGCCCATGAACTAGGTCATGCTGGCCACTTCTATCACGCAAATAAGGAACAAAATATATTTAATGCTCGACCATCTTTATACTTTATCGAAGCTCCTTCTACAATGAATGAAATGCTTGTTGCAAATCATTTACTAGAAAACTCTGATGATCCTAAATTTAAAAGATGGGTTATTTCTTCAATAGTTGCTAGAACGTACTATCATAACTTTGTTACACATTTGTTGGAAGCAGCATATCAACGGAAAGTTTATGAACGTGTTGATCAAGGACTTCCATTGAATGCTCATATTTTAAATGACTATAAACGAAGTGTATTAGAAGAGTTTTGGGGAGATGCTGTAGAAATTACAGAAGGTGCAGAATTAACTTGGATGAGACAGCCTCACTATTATATGGGGCTATATCCATACACATATAGTGCTGGTTTAACAATTTCTACTCAGGTTTCTAAACGTGTTTTAGAAGAAGGTCAAGTTGCAGTTGATGAGTGGACCGAAGTATTAAAGGCTGGTGGCACAAAGTCGCCGGTAGAGCTTGCTAAAATGGCAGGAGTGGATATAACGACTGAAAAACCATTGAGAGATACTATTGTATATATTGGTTCTTTAATTGATGAGTTAATAACACTTACAGAAGAAATTGACAATAAGTAAGAAAAGCACAAGCGCCCTTTAAGTTTGTCCTCACTAATTCCTAAGTGCATTGGACGAAATACCGTTAGAGTAATGAATCGTGACGTGACCACATCACTTCACGATTCATTTTTTTCAGTCATTTTTGGTGGATGTTTACACGTCGCCATCTTAGAGTTTGTGTAGACACGATGCGTTTAGTTTGGAAAATTAGAGAAAAAATACTCTTCTACTCTTTTAAAAGCTTCCGAAGATACCATTTCGGAAACTCTTCACTTCTTTATTAGCAGATACTACCTATTTTTATCTGATTCCGCTTGCCATTTGGATAAGTAAAAGAAAGTACCAGTTCATTAATTGGACGAAGTATGTTCTTTCCTTCTTAGGACTGTTAATTGGAGCAGCCACTCCCCCCCCCTGGAAACGTCATCCCCCCAAAAATTGTATACTCTAAAAAGCTAAAAAGTTTTGTCTATACACTCCTGAGTGCTTTGGACTAAACATCGGGCTACAATATTACTGCAGTAGTAATTTAAGGATGAATATGTGTACCATTTCCCTCTTTTATGGTAATCTTGTAGCGAATTTGAGTTTCTTAATAAATTCTAAAAAAAAGCTAAACCGTCGCCGGTTTAGCTTTCTTTTACCACTTTTACTCTCTTTACAAATAATGATAAAACTAGAGCAACGATTGTCACAAAAGTAGCGACAAGGAAAGTGTGTTCTATCCCTTCTAACATAGCCTTCATACCAAGATCGATTTTAAATTGAGCAAGACCTTCTGGGCTAGTAGGCATATTCCCTGCTTTAGCTGCATCTGCTGCAAGTACTTTTGCAGTTGATTCCATTTTGTTGTTCATAATCGTTAAGAAAATAGCGGAACCAATCGCTCCTGATACTTGTTGCAATGTATTATTCGTAGCGGTACCATGCGGATTCATTTTCATAGGTAATTGATTTAATCCGTTCGTCATAATTGGCATCATTACCATTGACATACCTAACATACGAATTGTATAAATGAACATAATATAGTAATAACTTGACTCCATTCCTAAATTACTCATCAAATAAGTTCCAATTGTAGTAATTGTCAGACCAATAATCGCTAAAATTCGTGCGCCATACTTATCAAAAAGTTTACCTGTTATTGGTGACATAATTCCCATAGCAATTGCTCCTGGAAGCATTAATAATCCTGAATGGAATGGTGAAATGCCTCTAATTGTTTGCACATATAGTGGAGTTAAAATCATTCCTGAGAACATTGCTGCTGATACAACAATTGAAATGACAGAAGACAACGCGAACATTGGGTGTTTGTAAATTCTTACATTCAGCAAAGGCTCTTCAACTTTTAATTGTCTCCATACGAAAAGGATGATTGAGATAAATCCAATAATAATTGTTCCATATACGATTGGGGCATCCCAACCTTTATCTCCTGCAGTACTAAATCCATAAAGAAGTGAACCAAATCCAATACTTGATAAAACAAGTGAAAATACTTCTAGTTTTACATCTCGATTAGGAGTAATATTTCGCAACTTAAATATTGCTAATAATAAAACAATTACTGCAAATGGTAAAATAAGCTCAAATAAAGCTCTCCATTCGTAATGTTCTAAAATAAATCCTGATAATGTTGGGCCAATGGCTGGTGCTAATATCATTACTAATCCGAACATACCCATTGCTGCTCCACGACGTTCAATTGGGAAAGCAGTTAACATAACATTCATCAATAATGGCATCATCATTGCAGATCCAACTGCTTGAATCATTCTTGCTAAGATTAAAAATCCAAATGCTGGTGCTGCTGCAGCTAATATTGTACCTGCTGTAAAAAAGACCATAGCCGTGATAAATAATTTTCTATTCGTGAATTTTTGAACAAAAAATGCACTAGCTGGAATTAGGATTCCGTTTATTAGCATATATCCTGTAGTCAGCCATTGTACAACGGATGGCTTCACATCGAATTCTCTCATTATTGTAGGTAATGCTACATTTAGTAGCGTATTATTCAAAAACGCAATGAATGCCCCTACAAAAAGGATTGCAATCATTGCATACGGTGGCTTGTGTTGCATTTCTTTCATTAATTGGTTCCTCCTACTATATTAAGCTTCTTTTTAACCCTGTTTTATAACACTTTGACTATTTTATACTCATAGTTCAAAAAAAGCAAATATAAATTTTATATTAATTAAAGAAAGTTTGATAAACATTGATATACCAGTTAATATATGAATTATACTACTAGTCTAAAGGTGATTAAATGATATGAATACAAAAAAACGAAATGTTTTATTAGCAGCACAACGACTCTTTATCGAAAAAGGTTTTAGGTCTACTTCTGTTCACGATATTATCGAGGAAGCAAAAATCTCTAAAGGTACTTTTTATAATTATTTTACGTCAAAGACAGAATGTATCATTGCTATAATTGAAAATGCTAGAGAGGAAACATTGATCAAGAGAAGAGACTTACATACTCAACCTAATATGTCTAATGTGAATATATTGATTGAACAAATGTCTATTCGGATGAATATATATCGTGAATATAATTTATTCCCTCTTTTTGCATCAATTATTCATTCTCAAGATGTAGAACTCCGAGACCTCATTAAAAAGAATTATTTAGAAGAAATAAATTGGCTTTCGAAACGATTAGAGGATGTATTCGGTGAAAAAACAAAGAATGTGGCAATAGATTGTGCAGTACTTACACTAGGGATGATTCAACAATTACAACATCCATGGATAAAACTAGAGGATATTTCTTTTGAAAAATTAATACGATTTGTCTTGAGACGAATTGAATCTATTATTTACGATATGGCTAAAACAAATGATTCCCTTCTATTAAAAGCAAATTTCGAAATAAAAACAGAGGATTCACTTATTACCAAACAACAAGTTATGGATGAATTAGAGACATTTTATTTAGATGAGAAGAATAATCTTCAGCAGAATGAACAACAAGCTATAGAGTTTATTCTCGAAGAGTTATCAAAAGAAAAACCAAGAACTTTTCTTTTAGAAAAAATTGTTCCTGCTTTTTCAGAAGCATTTTATGGCTCCTCTTTAGAACAAAAGACAATTTCTATCATTCACAATCTTTGGGAGCTTATAGACGAATGGGGAGTAAAGAGAAGTGAAGGATAAAATAATTCAACAATATCAAGAAGATGAAAACATTATGATTCGGTTATTTACACAGTGGTGTATTAATCATGGTCTTGATGCACTAACCTTATATAAAAATGCATACCCCTATCAAGTGGAGAATGAAATACTTATAAGGATTTTGGAAGAAACCGAAAAAGATTTTTTACAAGTAGACACCGAAACAGTACTCCATATACTTGAGTTATTCGGTAATGAGGATTTAGCTTTTGAAGTATCACAAGTTGCGATTAACCTATAAATACATACTGTTCAGGAGTCGTTCAGTGTGATTCATCTGAGAATAGCGTTAGTTGAAATCTTAGTTATTTCTCATTCCACTTTTGCAAAATCGGATTAGTGGTAATTTTAATAGAATTTAAGATAACTCAATTTTATCGAGTATATCTTCAATCAAACCACCTTTTATTAGGTGGTTTTTTTCATTTGTATGTTTTGAATTTTCTAGTAAAATTATTAAAACTGAAAATAATAGGAGTGTAGAAGAATGAAAGTAGAGTATTTTATAGGGATTGTCCCGCCAAAAGAATATTTAGAACGAATTGAGCATTTTCAAAGTAGATGGATTAACCACTTAGGTGTTGAACCTCATATAACTTTGAAAGCACAAGGGGGATTAACTCCAGATAAAAAGTGGATAGACAAGGTACAAAAAGTATGTGAGAATTTCAAGCCTTTTCAAGTATCATTAGATAAGCCAAAGTATTTTGGAGATAACATTTTATATTTAAGTGTTAACTCAAATAATTTACACGAATTGCATCAAAAAATAGTACAAGAGATTTCGCCATCAGAAGACTTAATAAAACAGTATTTTGAACTCGATACCTTTGTACCTCACTTAACTCTAGGGAAAGAACAGGACGGCGGAAACATTTCTACTGGACTCTCAAAAAAAGAACTAAAAGAAATGGAGAGATTAGCAGATAAAGAATTGACACCATTTCCCGATTTTGAAGTAAATTTTATTAGAGTTTATAAACTAAATATTGAAAAGCAAAGATATGAAAAACATTTAGATATCTCTTTAAGCAATTGACCTCACAAAAATGAGGTCTTTTCTTATCACTTCTCAACATTTCCACTGTTCTATAATTTGATTTTTTACCGCTGAACTAACATAGATAGCTTTGTTGAGTACGATATTTGCCATTTCACTTAGACGGATGCTTCCACAATGAACACAAGCCATACCCAAAGCAAATCATGTTTCACGAGTTTGATCTTATCTCCTCACAAGGGCTAAAAAGAGATAGAATTTTTGTTTTAGAAATAGCCTTTTTTCAGTGACCTCTTCTTTTAGCCCGTTTTTTATTCGAAAAATGGAATTAGAATTAGCAGTAATTAATTGTTAAAATTAAGTAATTTTTAAGGAGATTTAACCAAAATGTATGGCTTTCATGTACAATATGAGTTAACAAGGGGGGAATAAAATAACATGGGTAAATTTACAAAACAAGAAAATAGCTGGGTTATGTATGATTGGGGTTCTTCTGCCTATTCAATTATTATTACTACAGCTGTTTTCCCTATCTTTTATAAGTCATCCGCAACTGCAGCAGGAGTAAGTGCTGCCAATTCAACAGCATATTTAGGTTATACTATCGCAATCTTCACGTTTATTTTAGCGATGCTAGGTCCAATTTTAGGATCAATTGCAGATTATCGTGGAATGAAGAAGAAATTCTTCACATTTTTCTTTATACTCGGAGTTGTATTTACTGGATTACTTGCTTTCATACCATTCGATAATTGGATGCTTTTATTAATTTGTTACACCATTGCCGCACTAGGGGCAACAGGTTCAAATGTGTTTTATGATGGTTTTATCGTTGATGTAACAACCGATAAACGAATGCATGAAGTATCTTCAAGAGGTTATAGTCTAGGATATATCGGTAGCACTATTCCATTTTTAATAAGTATTGTTATCATTTTGCTTGCTAGTAGTGAAGTAATTCCCATTTCAAGTGTAACCGCAAGTCGAATTTCATTTATGATTACTGCAATATGGTGGGTTGTATTTTCGATTCCAATGATAAAAAATGTTCATCAAATACACTATATAGAACGAGATGGAAATCAAATTACTCAAAGCTTTAAGCGTTTAGGAAAAACATTTAAGGAAATTAAAAAATATCGAGCTCTTTTTCTATTTTTACTAGCATACTTTTTTTATATTGATGGAGTAGGAACAATTATTAATATGTCTACTGCTTATGGGACAGATTTAGGATTAGATACAAACAACCTACTCATCATTCTTTTTGTAACTCAAGTAGTTGCTGCTCCTTTTTCTATCATTTTTGGCAAACTTGCAGGTAAATTTTCTGAGAAGAAAATGCTTTATGTAGGAATATTTATTTATATTATAGTTTGCTCATATGCATTCTTCTTAAAAACAGTTGTAGATTTTTGGATTCTAGCAATGCTAGTCGCTACATCCCAGGGTGGAATCCAAGCATTAAGCAGATCATATTTTGGCAAACTAATTCCCAAAGAAAATTCGAATGAGTTTTTCGGATTTTATAATATTTTTGGTAAGTTTGCTTCCATTATGGGTCCTTTATTACTTGCGTTAACTACTCAAATAACTGGAAAATCTAATTATGGTGTTTTCAGCTTAATTATTTTATTTGTTATTGGAATAATAATACTATCACGTGTTCCTGAACCAACACCAGCTGTAGTTGTAGATTAAAAGTGTTTATTAGAAAAAGAGAGTAGTAGAAAATATCTGCTCCTCTCTTTTAGATATGTATAGGTGTTTTGTACTGTCTTCTCACCATAAATGAAGTTGTTATACCAACCATTATTACAGTTAAACTAGAATGAAAAATTGAAACAGAATCGACAATCATGCTCCCTAATAAGACTACGAAAAAATCTATAAAAAAAATACATATGCCTGCATTCACCTTCACTAACTTTGAGACTATTTGTGCTAATAAGTCAGTTCCACATATAGTAGTATCCCATTGTAGCATTAAACCAATTCCTAATCCTACTAAAACGCCACCACATAATGCTCCAATTACACCATTTGGTACTATCTTCTCCCCTAATCTATGAAGAGGATAGAAAAAATCAATTATCAAGGAAGAAATCAGCATTCCATGTATTCCATTATAAAAAAATGATCTATAATTCACCCAAGCAATTAGAAATATTGGTGCACTTATAAATATAATTGCAAGTCCCACTTTTACGTCCAATAAATAATGAATTATTAACCCTAACCCAATTCCTCCACCATCTAATAGATGAAATGGAACTAAAAAGAAGTTTATTCCAATAGCGACCAAAATACTTCCGAATACAATAATCAGAGATTTCTTAAAATACATTTTCCCCACCTTCCTGCTAATTTATATATATGTTTTTAGAAAGAAAAAAACACAGGAATAATTGATCCTGTGCTTTAAATAATTTTCTATGTTAGACCAAATCGAATAAAATGAATTTTATCCTTGTGTGTGGTCGAGATTTCATTAATTCTCTCCCAATTCTAACTCCTTAATGTTCGTGCCATTCGTGGTTAATCGAAACAGACCGAACATAACTGGATTAGCTTGCACCAATCCAACAAGCATTAAATCTTTAAGCGTCTGATTTACGTAGGATAGATTTCCCCATTCTTCTGGAAGCCGCCCTGCAATTTGCGTAGGTGTCATCCATTCAGTGGATAATGATAGCAACACGGTTCGTTGTTTTGGAGTTAAGTTCATACTTACGTCCTCCCTAGCTTTTTAGTGTCATCATTAAAATACTGTACGTTCTCTATAATTGATAGGTATCGTAAATTGGTACCAAATAGCTAATATCAACAAAGTTATTTAACGTAGCCAAATAAATCCTATAATTCAAATGCTCACGTATAAACTCGAATATTTTTAACGATTTCTTACTAACAGTTCACTTTTCCTTTTCAGGGCTACAGTCGATTTCTGTTTCAGGCGAACGCGTTCCGCGGGCGTGGCCGAGCCTTTTCCCGCTGGAGTAGCCGCCTTTCACTCCAATCAATAAAAATTCAATAAAACAATAATTATAAGAGTATATAATTATTGCATAGCTTGAATGTTCGGCATATTGGTCAAACTAGCTATTTATGAAGTGATTCAAATAATATAAAAATATATATTATTATTGCGCAAATGTTGCAGGCATTACTACTGCTATAACTTCCCCTTTAGCACAAAGTATATCTCCAGCAAAAACCTCTGTTATCACTTTCCATTTCTTTGGATGAATTTCTTCAACAGTTCCAATTGCTTTTAAAACTACGTTTTGCGGAGTCGGTTTTAAGAAATCAACATGTAGTGAACCAGTTACAAAACGAGGTGGAGTCTCTCCACTCCCTGGTTCAAATCCATTTTTACGATGTAGTGCAAGCGAAGCCGATCCTGTCCCATGGCAATCTACTAGTGCACCAATCAGACCACCATATACAAATCCAGGAATAGCGATATGTTCTTCTCTCGGTTTATACACTGTTTCCGTTTGTTCTCCATTCCAGTATGTTCGAAAAAGATAACCATTTTCGTTCAATCTTCCACATCCGTAACACCATGCAAAATCATCTGGATACTCATCTTGAATCGCACGAATATTTTCTTCCATCAAGCATACTCCCCCTTGTTTGTTTGATTATTTATATAATACTTCTCTTCTATCGAGAAAAACAGGTATTCTATTTCTTACTTCCTCTATTTCGTTTAAATTTAGATCTACAATATGAGTAGTTTCTTCATTTTCACCTACCCATAAAACTTCTCCCCAAGGTGCGATTACCATAGAATTTCCGTTAAAGGAATTGTTTGGGTCATTTCCAACTCTGTTAACAGCAACAATAAATATTTGATTTTCAATTGCTCTTGCTTGCAATAAAGTTTTCCAATGATCAATTCGTTTATCCGGCCACTGAGCTGGAATAAATAAAACTTTTGCTCCATCTAGTACATGTACTCTAGTCCATTCTGGAAAGCGTAAATCATAACAAATGATTCCCCCCATTTCCATCCCTTCAATCGAAAATAAGTTCTTTTGATTCCCTTCTTCCAAGTAAAGATGTTCATCCATTAATTTAAATAGATGAGCCTTATTATATTCAGAAATTATGTCCCCTGAATCACTCGTAACATACATCGTATTGTAAAACTTATCTCCTTTTTTAGTTGATACAGAACCGCCTACAATGTAGATTTTAAGATCCTTCGACAACTGGGAAAAAAGTTTTTTTGTATCGTTACCTTCTACATCCGCTATTTCATCTAATCTTGTTAAATCATAACCTGTATTCCACATTTCAGGTAATACTACTATTTTTGCACCTAACGAAGCAGCTTCTCTAATTTTTCCTTCTACCTTGTGAAAATTTTCTTTTGGCTTACCAAACGCAATATCTAATTGAACGCATGCAACTTTCATTTCGCCACCACCTATAGACATATTACTAAAAAGATTATAAGATTTGTCTAATCTATGCAACTATTACAGACAAAAATACTTTGTATCAACTGAATTCAAAATAGCTTTAAATCAACGATTAGAAAAATTAATAACAAAATATATACTAATGAATACTAAGTGTTTGGTATTCAAATGGTATTCAATAACTGGGCAAGGGTAATTATATTAATATGTATGCAGCATCTCTATATTAGAGGTGCTGTTTTTTGTATAATAAAAGGAACGGACGAAATGTCATTAACTCCAACAAAAAATAGCCCTTGCGCTATCGGTTGCCTATCTTCTGGTACATCTTTCAATAATATTTTAAGTTTCCTCATATCAGCTGAAATGGTTGGTTTCTTCATTGTCGTTGTTATGTAGTCACCTATTTTTTATATTCGCTTACTTTTAGTAACCATTTTCCTTATATGAAATACCATAGAGAGGAAAAGAAAGGTCCTGGGGGATATGATTTTAATTTATTTGAATTAGATTTCCATTTACTATCAAACTTCAATCATTCCATACAAATACTAGTATTTAAGTTTTGTTGTTGATGGAAAGCCATACAAAGCGCCTCTAAGTTATCCCAATTCAATGTAATGTTAGGATCATCTTTGTGATGGCATACAACCGTTAATCGAGATACTCTACAAATAGTTGTATTAATAGCCTTCAAAACCTTGATAAAACAGGTTTTGGGGCTTAGTGCTAATAAAAACAACACATGGCGGTGTATACACAGGAATGTGTAAGTGAATTAGTGCAAAAAAGCATCTCAATTAGAGATGCTTTTGAAATTAATACGGATGTTATAAATCAAAAAACGTTTTTCTTGTTATTACATCATGCCGCCCATTAAATAACACAAAAAACACAACAAAATCGGCGTCATAAATGCCGTTATACCAACGTTTATAAATTTTTCCCACCGTCAGAAATGGTTATTTTATAATATAAACATGAACAAAGCATGAACATTTTATTTGCCAATGAAAAAAACAACCACATTTGAGTTTGAAATCCCCACTCCTAATCAATCTCAAACAATTACCCGTTACACTAAAAACAGCCATACCTTTCAAATAGGTTGGTCGTTTTTTTCTGTCCATACCAAAATATATGCCAAGCAGCTCTTCTGCCCTGTCACGGGTATAAACTTTTAAAATTTATCTTTATTTATCTAACTTTGAATTCATTTTTCATTATAGTTTCTTCTATATAATAATAAAAACCACCTTCCATATCACTGGTTGGTGGTTTCTCTTTCATCTAGTAATCGTCCATACTCAATCAACTCTTTTATATCCTCATCTGGCATCTCAATTAATTGTTGAATTAGATCCAATACTTTCTCTCGAGGCAACACTTTAAATAAATCTTCAACTGCTGCCTTCAACTTTTGTTCTTTTTCGTCCATATTAATACACCTCTATACTTTATTCCAATACAGATACGTCTACTATATCGTCAAATCGAAGGCAAAATGAATGGAATACGTCTTCCATTTCAATCACTCTCCTCTTTAAATCTATCCACGTTATTTTGCCAACACTACAAATAAAAGCTCCATTTTTCCATGTTTTTATTTCTACCTCAACATTTCTACTCATAGCAATTTGAATATTCTCTTGAATGATATCGCGATCCCATTCATCCAGTTGTGGACGTGGATTTTTCTTTTGTTCCTCGTTATATTTTCTAATTAATGATACATGCTCAGGCAACATCATCGCTGTCCACTTCTTAGTACCTCGATCTTTTATCAAGACAACCCCCCTAGCCTTTATGTCCACCAACCATTTTAGATCGTTTAACTGCGGTTCCTGCAGGTGTGTATGATACGGCTCTTAATAATGCTGCGGATCCATATCTGTTTCGAATATTATCCATAGCTGTTGCGAGTTGTCGCTTCTTCCATTTTTGTTTTTCGAAAAGACTAAGCTGCATGGAATGCTCGTTTTCTAATTTCGTTATGGCTACTGATAATTGGCGAACTGGTCTTTCCACATAGTTTTCTTTTAATAAATCTAAGCATACTCTGTAAATTTTCATGGTGTCGTTCGTTGCTTCCTGAATAGTTCTAGACCTGTTAAATCCTCCTCCAAAGGCGTTTCTACTGTATCCTAATCCGAGTGAGATCGTTCGTCCAGCTTGAAATGAATCTCTTGCACGTTTTGCAACATCTTCACACATTTCAAGAATGACAGCCTTCACTTCCTCGACTTTGTTGTAGTCTCGCATTAATATTTGGCTTTTTCCGTAACTAATTTGCTTTGAAATGATAGGCGCTCCTAATTCAGACAAATCAATACCCCAAGCATGGTGATATAATTGATTTCCCATTACACCAAATTTAGCTTCAAGTAATTCAAGTGGAGTATTTGCTATGTCTCCAACTTTAAATATTCCCATATCGTTTAATGTCTTTTCGTTCTGCGAACCGATGCCCCACATTTCACTTAATGGAGAAACTGGCCATAATTTTGTTTGAACATCTTCATAAGTCCATTTAGAGAATCCTGTTTTCTTTGCTTCTAAATCTAATGCAAGCTTTGACATTAACATATTTGGCCCCATGCCCGCAGTTGAGTGTAGCTGCAGAGTATCTAAAATTTCTTTTTGAATTTCTTTAATCGTTTGTTCTGGAGGACCCCACAGTTTTTCGGTACCAGTGAGATCAATAAACGATTCATCAACACTATACACATGTACCGCTTCATTCGGCACATACTTACTAAGAATATTAGTTACTGCCATCGACATATCAAGAAAGTATTTCATTTTTGGTTCAAACAATCGGATTTCCGGATGTTGTGGTATTTCAAATAATCGAGTACCGGTTTTAACTCGAAATCGTTTTTTCATAGCTGGACTTGCTGCTAATACCACGGACCCTTTTTGTTCTAAATTTCCTACAACTGCAATTGGTACTGTTCGTAGGTCTAAATCATGCAATACTGCCATGCAACTAGCATAAAAGCTCATCATATCAATGCAAGCAATTGAGCGATCAGGAAATGCACTATAGTCGATTTTCATCGCAAAATCTGCAACGTTCTTGAACGAGAGTTAGTAAAATTAATGAAACCTTTTTCCCTCATTTTATCTAAATGTCCATGAACTGTAGAAGAAGATTTCAACCCAACATCTTCACCGATTTCTCTTACAGTAGGTGAATATTTATGTTCTGTCAGAAAAGCTTTAATGAACTCGAATATTTCCTTTTGTCGTTTATTCATTATATAACGCCTCTTTCTCGATGCTTTACAGGAACAAGTGCTAATACATTCTCTATTAGAAATGTTCGTTTGGCATTCCTACTGAAACAATAGGCTTGGAATGACTCCTGGTGAATCTTAATTATCTTCACTCTTCTTTTACTGACTTCACCTGATTTTGAGAGATACATTAACTCAATAATTTGACCACGACTGAAATACTTCTCCAACAAAACACGCACACTTGTTCCCTCCTTTTTATAGTATATGCGAACATATGTTTTTTATGCAACAAGTTATTTATTCTATTTTTGCACAAATAAAAAAAGCCCCACCCACAATTTAAGTGGGTCGGGCTTGTTACATGATATAAAATTGGTATTAACAAAAAAAATTACTTTAGCTCATGCTGCGTCTCCTGTTCCAAAGATGCTTAATCCCATTTTCCAAAATCAATTATCCATTCAATTTCACTACGCTCTTTCCATACTCTAAATGCTTCTTCTTGTACCTCCATAAATTCTTCTTCTGTACAATTATTCACTGTTAAAAAATGTTCTACAACTGAATCGTAATCAATTCCATCTGTGATTTGTGAATAACCCAAGTGTTTTACTAGATGGCAACTAAAGCATAGACATTGTAATCCAACTAATGTTTGAGTATTAGTTTTATCGTCATAAGCCCAAACCTCATGGCAATATAGACGTTTCAGTTGTTCCGGCTTCTTCCTCCCGCATATTTCACAAGTAAAGTTTGCCTTCTTTTGGACTTCTTTCGCAATTGATTGCCATGCAGACGGTGTATATTTATCTCTTAAATTCTTATACCAAGAAGTAGAGGGTACCAACTCAATTGTTAATTTCATAAAGGGATACTCCAATCAGTAATAGTTCTTACTAATCAATTCTACATTAAATCGGAGTCTCCTCTATTGTAAAAAAATAATAAAATAATGCTAGCTTATGCTGCGTTTTCTTACGGTTAAAATTTGTAACGATTAACACATAACATCACCTACTTTCATTGCATATAAAAAAGAACGGCCGGGTAGACGTTCTCGGTAGATTTTCTATTTTTTCTTACGACGCTTTATTGGCCTAAGTTGAAGTTAATTTCAAATTAAGTTTATCTTATTTTTTTTGAAAAAATTATTCATAAAGACTAAAGCTAACATCTCTGTGATAAAAACAAGTTATTGCATTTTCCAATGGCGAAACCGGATTACTGCAATATAAACATTTTCTTACACTATCTTTTGTTTTTTTAGAATTACCTTCAACTATTGCTCTTTTAAGAAGCGTTTCATTGCATTTTTTACACTTCATTCCTTCAAGTTCATCAATCGAAATAAAATGTTTTTTATCACACGCTTTACATGTTCGAATAATTTTATTGCTTTCAGATAAATATTTTGTAATTATTCTTTGAACAAACTGGATATTACCTTTTTCAAATTCAATTTTTATTTCTTTAATCACGGTTTTATCCTGTCGAAGGAATAACCTAATATCTTGTTCACATTCTTTATCCGTACCGCATAGGCTAGTTAGCCATTCAGCTAACTCATTTTTGATAATAGTCATTAGAATGCACCCCAATTTGAAGAAATGAAGAATGTATTATTCCACCATCTCTTCAAATTCGATGTTAAATATCAAATCTCCTTTTTTTATAAATGGACAGGCATTATTTGCTTTCCATTTTAAAATCAATTATCTCACGTATATCCTTTACCTCAAAAACATCCGCAATTTTGCATATCGCTTCCTTTGATATTCTTTCTTGCTTGTTGTTTACCATATCAGAGATAGCTCGTGTGGATAGCCCAGTTAATTTAGATAATTCTTGATAAGTCATTTTGTGATCTAATAACAATCGTTGTAATTTAATCTCTATTTCACGAACCACTTAAATACCTCCATTGTTACAATGAATGTAAAAATATTTTGAAGGACAAGACATATTTTTACAACCACTGTAATACTATGTAACTAGATAACTTTCCTGATTGATTTCATTTTTAATCTCTACCTCATTCATTCTACTTGGAAATAACAAATCCCTTTAATATCTAACATTTGGTAACGATTTTTATTTTCCCGATTACTGCAACTCTTACTACGTAAGAGAACCCAGTGGCGTGGCGATTCCAATTCAAGGAGGAGATGTAAATTGATATTTGAAATTCTGACTACAACTTTTATGGGTGGAATTGCTTTAAAAGCCTTCGTTAAAAAGCAAGGGCTCTCGACTAATGAAAGTGGAAAAATACAGCGAATTATCTCGCTGAGCGGATTAAATGTAAAGGATGGTAAAGATACGCTTACAACTCAATTAATTCGAAAGAAACAGAATGACTGGGGCTGGGAATATAAATATCGCATTCCGCTTGGACGTAGCTTCAATGATTATTTAAACAAAATGGATGTTTTACAAGATGGAATAAATAATAGAAGAAAACGAATTGTATTTGCTGATTTAAAGAAGCTTTATTTTGACAAAAATATCATTCTGCAACTGAAAGAACTGTGGAAGAAAAAGCTAACGGAAACGAAAGAAATTGAACTTGATTACGATGGATTGTTAATTATTCGTGTATATGACAATCCACTGCCTACTGAAGTGCCTTTTATTATCGGTGAAGGTTGGAAGGTTCCTGTTGGTATTACTCGTAAGCATAATGAATTTAAATATCATGACTTCGAAAAAATCCCTCATTTAGTTTTAGGTGGCGCTACAAGGTACGGTAAAAGCAACGAAATAAACGTTATAATTAACAGTTTGCTATTAAGTGAACCTGATAACGTCCGTTTCTTTCAAATTGACTTAAAGGGAGGAATTGAGCTTTGTGATTATGAAAAAATAAAACAAACTATTTCTTTTGCATACGAGCCAGAAGAAGCGTTAAAGACTTTAGAAAATGCTTATCATCAAATGAGAGAAATACAAAGGAAAGTAAGGTTATTAGGTAAGAAAAACGTGCAGGAAGCAAATATCAAGGAACGTTACTTTGTAATTGTGGATGAAGTTGGGGAATTAAATCCGCTTGAAGCAGTTACTTTAGAAGAAAAGAAATTGAAGCAACAATGCCAAACTTACATGTCACAAATTGCCCGTTTAGGTGCTGGATTAGGGTTTAGATTAATTGTAGCAACTCAATACCCGACTGGTGACGTTATACCGCGACAAGTAAAACAGAATTCCGATGCAAAGCTATCCTTTAGAGTACAATCGGCAACAGCTTCAAGGGTTGTATTAGATGAAGTAGGAGCCGAAAGCCTTCCACAGATTAGAGGTAGAGCCATCTATCAGACAGCAGATAAACGTGAAGTTCTACAAACTCCATTAATTACACCCGAAATCATTCACTCTACTATCCTTCCACACATTCAAAAGAAGGAGGTAAATCGTGATAGTGAAACAATTAAGTCAACGAGAAGAACAGATATTATTACTTTTAAAGAAGTTTGATTTCATGACACGAGATCAACTTAATCAATACTTTAAGTTAGGCACGGTTCGTAATGTGAATTATGTTTTGCAGAACTTATCAGAGCATCTTATGAACATTCGTGACGGCTATCAAACTATCTATTATCTATCTAAGGTCGGGCGTGATTACGTGGATTGTGACAAGGTAAGAAAGAAAGGAAATCATGTGCAGCACACCGTGATGCGAAATCAATTTTGGCTTTTCTATAAATGTCCAAAAGACTGGAAGAATGAGATCAAAATGTCAGACGGTAAAGCTACTATCATTGTCGATGCAATGTTTACACGAAATGGATTTCAACACTTCTTGGAAGTAGATAACTTGCAAACAATGAAAGAAAATCGAGCGAAAATAATCCGTTACAAAAACCTTCTAGAAAGCCTTGTGAAACAATATGGATATTATCCAACACTTGTATGGGTAACTAAGACAGAACACCGTAGGAAGCAATTAGAAAAGGCTTGTGAGGGTTTAAAGACGAAGATTTATACAATTGACGACATTAAATAGAGGGAGGAAAAAGCATGTTTAGGAAAAGGAATAAAATTCTGGCTGTCCCTGTGTCTGAATACACGGATTTTAGCCACCGTGTAGAAGGGGATGCTTATGCAACTAAAAAAACAGTAGCTATTGCAGCTATTATTCCAACTGTTGCAAGCGCAGGTTTATTAATACATCGATTTTCAAAAGCAACTGAAACTTATTCCTCCACAAACATACCCGTATTCGCACCAGTAGAACCTACATTAAGCGTACTTGCACAATCACCTACAATTTTACCCACTTCTTACACAGTGATGATTTCACCTATACCCGAAAATACAGGCTTAATTGCTGATGCTTCACTTAATATGTTGGCGACGGTTTTAGATCCGTTAATTCAGATAATGGTAGCTATTTCCTTTCCTATCGCTTCAGTAATAATGGTTGGAGCCTGCTTCATGTTTATGTTTAACAATAGCGAAAAGGCATGGGATATGATCATGAAGGCAGGATTAGGATATGTGTTAATTCAGTTGTCCCCGTTATTCTTACAGATTCTACATGAAGTCGGGAAAGCAGTTTAAATTGAAACAAACCACTTAGAACATGTAGAGAAAGAGAAACTCGGTAAAACGTAGGTTCTACTGCAAATAAACAAAAAAGCGCCAATTCGTAAATATACATGGTGCTTTTGGCAAAATAAGATTGATACTTCATAGATTATTAGTTTATTTCCGATTTTTTAAAACTGAAGGAGGCTTAGAATGCCAGTTATTAAGAAATGTGTTTATTGTGAGAAAGAGTATAAAACTAAACCAAGTCATTCTGAAAAACGGCGCTATTGTTCAAAAGGGTGTCAAGGAAAAGCAATTACCAATCTTGTTATTAAGAAGTGTGTAATGTGTCAGAAAGTGTTTAAGATTCATGACAATAAATGGAGAAAAGATGCAAAATATTGTTCTCAACAATGCAAAGGAAAAGACCAATCTAACGAAAAACATTGGAATTACAAAGGTCCTGGAAATCGACTAGAGGATGATCCCGCTCACATGAAAGCAAGACGGAGAAACCTCTATCTGACAAGCGATAAATTAAAAAACAATATACGTAAAGGCAAGATGAAGAGAGAAAGAAACCTTGTCGTAGAACATAGTTTCACTGAATGGATCGAACTTTTAAAAAAACACGATAATCTTTGTTTTTATTGCGGTGTTCGAATGACAAAAACCCCGGGAATAAAACAACGTACAAGAGATCATATAATTGCTATTGCAAATGGTGGTTCAGACAAAATAGAAAATATTGTACCCGCTTGTAGATCATGCAATTCGAAAAAAGGAAAACAAACTTTAGATGAATTCCTTGAAAAACTTGGTAAAGTTAAAAACCATGATATCTTACCTTAATTTAAAGTAAAAAATGCCCAGTCCTTTGAAAACTGGGCTATTCCCCTAGACTCCTTCTTATAGCTACTCATAAAAAAATATGCTCAATGAGAAATCATGTATGTTTGCTTCTTTTTTCTAAATAACTTTTATTTAATAAATAAAGTCCTTGTATAAATCAGATTGTATGACCTTATTTAGAGAAATTCCATATTGAATTGCTATTTCTTTTACTTTATCGACAACTCCTTCAGAGCTATTTGGAGAGACATAAATGGCTTTAATTAATGTCTGTAAATCGCATGAAACTAAGTTTCCTTTCCCGTGAGAGAAATTGTAGGATTGCTCTTCTAATTTATCAATTTCTCCATCCCATTTTGAAATAGATAGGGGTTTGTTTAAAAATATATTTTCTAGTAAGTCAACGTCAATTCTACTTGGTATTATCATTAATCTTAACTCGCTCTCGTGAGAAAAAGATTTTCTTTTATAAAATAAAGTGTCATAAATATTCTTACTTGTCATTTCGTGATGAAAATCAACATATTGCAATTTTGCAGAGAAAATTTTGTATCTCAAATCAGTAATTGAGTTAATCAAGCTCTCATAATCTGTTTTTATAGCAACTCCATCTTTTCCACTCAAATATAAATCCCACATTCCAGCAGACTCGTAGTCGTTCATATGCCAACAAGAAATAGCAGAAAACTCTTGAATCTTCTTCATGTAATCTCTTGTACTGACTAATGGAAGTTCTATTCCTGGATATTGTTGTATATCCCAAAAAGAATAACTTCCTTCAAGCGGGTCAATAAAAGCATTTGGTTTCGCAAAAAAGTGAGCCTTGTTTTTTAATAAAGATTCAAACTTTTCTAAGTTCATATACTTCCAAACTGTAGGATTGTTACGAACTTTATAATGATCGCTATAATTGTAAATTGACTCAAACTCTTCAGCATGATAAAAAGCTTGATCTTTGTATTGTAAATCCACTAAAAATTTCCCCTTCCGGTTGTTCTTATATTCGCTTTAGGTAATTTTCTATTTTTATGCAATGTTAATAAAGGACTATAATTCCATGACCTACCATGTTTTGGGTTTCCTTTTTTCGTTAAATCTCCTACACGATATAAATCATATTTTTCTAACCACGCTAATACATCATTAATTCTATTTTGAACAATCATAGAATCAATTCCTTTGCAGTCTCCGTATGCGAGAATAATGTAATCAATATTTTCGCAAACATGTTTTATCCAATAATCATTTTCAATTTTATTTAATGTTGCTTTATCTAGGTACATTAAGTTTTCAGGATGTGGATCCACATATGAAAATAGGTTTAGACAATGGACTGTTTCAAATGGAGTTTTAGGATTTTCATAACACCAACTTAGTACTTTCCCAATTGTTGAATCACATTTCCATTTCTTTTTTTCTTTTGGACCAGCTTTAGATCCATTCATCTGAATAACTGCAACACTTTTTCCATGATGCGGTTCTTTTGATTTAAATGTTAATCCAAATCGATGTAAGCCAATTCTTGGTATATACCCATGCGGTTCGACATGTATTAAGTCGTAATATTTCTTTGCTTTTGACAAATTGTTCACATCTCCTATTTTTTACATACAAATTTAAAATAGATGCTGGAAATTGAAATTAATTAATTGGGTATATATTTTTTGAACTTACCCGACCTATAGCCATTCAAGGAGCCATGCTTCACCACAAAATATGTAAGAAAATTACCTTAATTGCATGGTAGTTCAATACAAAAAAGAAGGTTAATCCTTTTTGAATCAACGCCCCCTGAGTTGATCTCATAATGTATAACCTATTTTATTTATTCCAACTATTCCACGTTTTAGAGGTATTATATCTATTGAATTAGTTTGAAATGATATTTTTGAGAAGCTCGAAATATAAAAAGACTCTGTTTGAAAAGATTTTGTTTCAAATAAATGATAACCTGCTCGTTGCAATACATACTCTGGTACAATATAGTCCTGATCAACAAAGTTAAAAAATGTCCAACCTTTTTCTATGGCAATGGCTAGTATTAATTTATTTCCTTGTTGGTATATCACCGTTCCCATCAGTCCTCCAATAAAGTTACCAATTAGTCCACCTAAAATCGGAATTGGTATTAGGGCTTGTCCAGCAATTGTTCCAAATACTCCAAAACTTATAATTACTGTATCTCTAATACATCTTTCAGCATATTCAGATTGAGTGATTTCTCCTTTATATAGAAGAACTCCATTTTTGATTGAATTTACAGCCATAACAGTGGCAGCACCAATAACAATTGGAGAGACATTTATCATTACTTCACCAAATAACCCTGATTTACAACTTATAGTTATAAAAGAAGCAATGCCAGCGCGTAAGCCGTTCCAAGTAGCATCTGAAGCCACTTCAACACCCATTTTACGAATATTATCCAGATCTATTTCACCTGTATTCACACTTTCAACTAACATTTCATAAAAGTAAGGTCCTGCCTTTATTACTGTGCTAATTAGAACAGCATTGAATGCAACTTCTCCTGACTTTCTTGCAATGTCAGAAAACTTTATTAAGGAATGTGTATCTAAACCGTATTTATGTGGATCATATTTTTTTTCTTTTAAGTCTATAGCAAGTTGTTTTGCTTCATGTTCTGTTAATGGGGTGGAGCTACTTCTATTTACATTTAGACTGTCACTTACATTTTTTGCGGTATGCTCATATTGTAGAGCTTGACTCGGTCGGATATCTGCATTTCTAGCTGATAATTTAAGGGCATGAGACTTTACCTCATCTAACTGATCTTTCGGTACAATCTTTTCCAAACCATCAAATTTTGGATTACTGATTGCTTTAGCAGTTTCCTTTGCATTTTTATAAAACTTTAATTGAGAATCAAAATGATTACCAGTATCTCCATAAGATACATCAACCGTTCCTCTGTTTCTTGGAACATTAGCAAATACCGACTTATCTCCTTTAATCCAAGAGTTAATCTTTAAAGTTTCTGCATGCCAATACTCAGCAACATCTCCTTTTAAGTAATTAATTCCTTTATTTTCATTATTATTCATAAATTCTTGGAATATTGTTGTCGAATTGTTGACCGCTTCTTCGATTTCCTTTATGTATATATCCCCTTCACTAGAACCAAAACCGCCACTCCATGCTTCTATATACTTATGGAATTCCTTATTAAATTCAGTCATTTAGATTTATCCCTTTGTTTTGGAACTAGCCATTCTTCTACCGCTTCTTTCAAGAATAGATCTGCAACTAGAGATGTCGAGGCTTTCTGTAACTCTTTAATCATCTTCTTCCTTTTGAAAAATTTCGTTATGAATAATGTAGGGAGAATTAGTTGAAAAATAGGAGCAAATAAAAAACCTCTAGTAACCAATGTACTAGAAACTACCCCAGTAATTACACCTGTACCACTTATTAAACCTAATTGTTTAGCGACCTCAATCGTTTCTTTAACATCAATTTTATTGAAATCCGCAAAAATGATTGCTTTATTCCCATCGAAGCCATAGCATAATCCACCATTTCTATGCTTTAAATCAATAAAATTTAGATAATCGGAAGTTAATTTATTTTCTTTTGAACTACCTATAGCTAGTACCCAATGTTTAGATCCAATTGTCATTTCGTTATCTTCAAATTGTTTGATCGTCCAAAAAGCAGTATTACAATTTTCTAATTTTGAAAGTTCATGAGTCATCTCTCTAGCTACCGCTTTATATTTATCAGGTGCAACCACAATTATCATTTTTTCAAGACTTTGTCCAAACATCCTCGTTCCCCCTAGTACTAACTAAATAGAAATAAGTTTATTGATACTTTTAGTATAGTACAATTATCCCGAAAAATCTCATATTTCTAAGTTACTACACAATATTCTCAAAGTATTCGCATAATGAACTTTAATAAAAAACTTAGTTCCTAAATAGAAATTCATTTTCGTGAATAGTAAAATAAAACATTAAAATATCCACCTACCTTGTTGGTTGGTGGATTCATTATTATTAAATTATATATGTGCATCACTCTTAAGTATTCAAAATGAACAAATAATCATTTTACAGAAGTGCTTAAGTGTGATCATATACGTTTTCGACAAAATAATCGCCTCTTATGAGATGATTTAGATTTACTCTTCTTTCATATCCATCTGAATTAAGTGTTTGCATTACAGACATTTACAGGATAGCTTATATGTCTTCTTCTTTGGATTCACTTCATCCGGAAAAATTTTCATAATAAAAAGCCACACCCTACTGGATGTGACCTTTAAATATATATAGATAATCAAATTGATTGTCATTAAATTAAAATTCCGGGTTTTGAACTTGACCTGAATGTACATTTGTTGAATCTATTACTTCAGTATTTTTAAAGAAAATCAAGAAAGAAATCAAAACGAACAACAAGCTAAAACTCAAAAATAATATAAACAGTGCAATCCAAATAGAATTAACGATATTCATTGCTACAAACACTACTGTACCATTTTCTAGCAAGACTTGATAAACAATAGTGGTAAGAACAGTTAGAAAACCTGAAATTAATGCCAATATAGAAACAATTATAAATTCACTTCTGTAATTACCATCTTCCATTATTTCTTTTACAATTTTAGTATTAAAGATAGACGCTAAAACACTTAGACAAGCACCATAAAAACCTAGACTTATACTTGATAGTAGCAGAACACCCTCTAATGCTTTTTCAAATCCATCAAATTTAAATAAAGGTAAATAGAAAAATACTAAACAGCCTACGATTATGGAAATACTACAAGAAATAAAAATTAAAGTGTAACTTAATCGCATTTAGTTCATCCTCAGTATTTTATTTTTGTAACCTCCAAATTCTTCTACATCATATAGTCTTACCATATCTTCAAAAACCCTATAGGCATTTAATTGTCTAGCAGCTGCCAAGTCAAATGTAGTGTGAGCTTCTAGTTTATGATTAATTAAATCAATCGGTTCCACTGGTGATTCTTCATGCTCTCTTGAATTAATTCTTAAACGTTGAACATTCGGATCATCGATATAATCTTCAAGCAACTGGACAGAAAATTCTGAGTCAATTTCTTCAGCTCTACCTGGGCGTGAGTTAAATGTAATTTCTACATTATCTATACCTTCTGGTCTTTGATCAAATAATCTTTCTATGATTCCGATAGCTTTATCACCAACCACTTTAGTTGATATTTTTCTATATGCTGTTTGCGTAAAAGCTCGTCTTCTTGCTGTTGAATCCGAAATCATTGCAATTGAAAAATTATTAGCAACCCCTGCCTCACTCACTAATGATTCGATGAATGAACTAATTGCAGTAGGTCCTAACGAGTCCCTATTCCTTTGTATCATTAAAATGTGATTTATTGGATCATACAAAACACTAGCCTCATGACCAATATATTCATCATCATCTAAATCAAGCATTTCTGAATCCCCATGTAATGTTGTCCTATTAGGCAAAGCATAATTTAACCTTTCAAAGGTTAAATGGTAATACTGTGTTGCGATATCTATGCTTACTTCAGATAATCTTGCAGGCTCAAAATTGTAGGTGTAGACATGTTTATACTCTTGATCCCCCGCACCAGAGTTTCCTCGCGCAGCTATATATTGAACTCTAATGTGTTCAAATATTGGAGCTAAATTGATTGGTACCTCATTTCTATTTTCTAATCTTGTTATAGGTTTAAAGAAATTAAAACCTACTCTTTTTATTCTAGACATTCATCATCTTCTCCCTTCAATTGTCACTATTCGACAAGCAAGAAAAAAGTCCTTCTAATTTTCCAAAATAAATAAAACTACTCAGACATTTTCATCAAGTGGTATTTGAAAGGGAGAAAAGAACTTTATCACGGTTCTTTATACTCTTATAATAAAATGAATTTACAATACTCACCATTCACGCTATTGGGTGTCAGTAAAGTGAAAATATTATTTCATTTACGAATCGAATCGTCTTAACTATCTCGGCATGCTTCTTATAGATGTAACTGGAACTGTAGTTAAGCTCCTCTGTGATTTCTACGAGTGTCTTACCATCTATATATTTATAGTTGGGTTGGGCTTTTCTCATATCTTCAAAATTAATCATTTTGCTTTAATCAGATAAACATCTATGGTCTCTACATTTTAATCACTTTTTGTTCTTTTATTTTCAAATAAATAGTTGGCTTCGGTACCCCTGTAAGCTTAACAATATCAGCAACAGTCATACCGTTTGCTTCTCTTGCACCCATCAATTTTAATGCTTGTTGTACTTTCTTTTCAGGTTGTCCAATACGGCCCATATGTTTCCCTGCTGCCTTTGCTCGTTTCCTACCTTCACTTGTTCTTTCAACAATAATATCACGCTCAAATTGTGCAAAGCTTCCTAAGATGTTGAACATCAATTTGTTTAGACTTGTGTTGTCCTTACCTGCTCCAAACGTTATGTTGTCCCGAAGGAAAACAACACTAACACCTGTCTCGTTTAATTCTGCAACAATTTTATTTAAGTCGATAATGCTTCTAGCTAGTCGATCGATTTTCGTGACAAACACTGTATCTCCTTCACGAACATATTCAAGTAATTCTTTTAACTTGATACGATTCTTTGTACTTGTGCCAGTTACTTTCTCGACGAATAATTTTACACATCCTGCTTCTTTTAAAGTTTCGATTTGTGTTGTTAATTCTTGACCTTCACTAGAAACGCGACCATACCCAACTTTTTCACCCACAATTCCACTCCTCTGTCTAATTGTTAGTAATGTTTTGTACTATTAGTTATATACAAACTTTTAGACAAATATTCGTTCGAATATGGAATACATTTCGAGTGAATTAAAGATGGTCTATTTCTTAACACTTTTAGACTTTGTATAGGAATTACTTACTTTGATCTACCTGTAAAATATTGATAGTTTTCCAAAAGAAAAAAGGACCAAACTGGTCCTTTTCGTAGAATTCTAATTCAATTAAAGCACCCGTTAGTTGAATAAGCACCTTCTCATTTATTACACATTATGGTCGAACTATGAAATAAATTATTCTTCTGTAGTAGCAATGCAACCTGGATATAGTTCGGAAAAGTTATTGATACACCACCCAGAAAGGAATTGAAAAACAATCGCCAAATCGACTATTTTCTTCTCGCTCAAATTTTGGATTTCCTTCTAATTTTTTAACTTCTTCTTTATCCTAATACACTGTATTGCTAAAAGGCACTTCACCTTCAAATTCTTCTACAATGTCTCCCATGTCACTCCCAGTAAGATTGTGATAGTATACCTTTGCATCTTCTTCTGAATAGTATGCAACCCGTTCATAATCCTTCATTTTGAATACTTTCATTTGCATTATTATACGGGCTTCGTCCAATGCATTTTGCTTTTCCTTTTGTGTAAAATCATTTATGTTAGCCAACTTCATTTCCTCCTTTCGGTTTAAATCCACGTATATTTGCATAAGCTTTATATGCTAGAGCTCTTCAGCCGGGAAAGTCTGAATTTTGCTCTAGCCTTTGTTTAGTTCAACTTACAAATGAACTGTGATGTTACTTTATTGCAAAATTAGTCGAACTACATCCTAGGTTTCAGCCCTTTTTAATGGAAGGAAGAGCATTTAAATTATCTGTTCTAACAAATAAGTTCATATAATTTGTATCCTGAATTCTTATTATTTTCTCTACATCCTTCTTAAACTAACCTGCTGCTTTAGTTCAACAAGAAAAAGAACCACCTAAGAAGTTTAACGATTTTTAAGTATAGTATTGATATAAATATCGGAAAATTCAATATTTTTTGTTGTCCCTCTAAATTAAAGGGTTTATAATTCTAAGAAACAGATTTAATGATAACTCGGCTACATAAGCTATTTTTAATAAAAATACTTCTCTTAGAAGATTGCATCCTTTGTACTTATAATAAATAAATGAGGAATGAAAATGAATATTAATAATATAACTGATCTATTTAGAAATAATAAAGATATCGAATTCATTAAAAAAGTAATTGATAGCGTTAGCTCACCTATTTGGTATATGGATTTCAAAAAAAATACTCTATGGGTTTCAAATGAAGTTGCCAAAATATATGGACATACACAAAAGGATTTTGAAAAAAATCCTCAATTATGGAAAAATCTCGTTTGTCCAGAAGATATGAATCTAGTTGATAGTCACATAGAAAAGCTATTATCAGGTATATCGTCTGATACTGAGTACAGAATTATTCGATCAGATGGGGTTATTAGATGGGTTCAAAATAGCGTCAATATTGTAAAAAACAAGAAAGGAAAAGTTGATTTAACTCTTGGTATCTTATTCGATATTACCGACCAAAAAACTGCAACAGAAAAATTAGGGATTTCACAAAATATTTCAAAACAAGTTGAAAAAGACAATGATTGCATAGCCTTTTATGATTATCTAACAGGTCTACCTAACCGAAATATGTTACATTCACGTCTTCCAAATGAATTAACGGGTGCCGCTGAGAAGAAACAGAGCATGGCTGTGTTAATGATTGATCTTGATCGTTTCAAAGTAATCAATGATTCTTTAGGACATAATGCAGGCGATCTTCTGTTGAAAGAAGTGACGAAGCGTTTAAAGTCATCCATACATCGAAACGATGTCATTTTCCGTCATAGTGGAGATGAATTTATCATAGTTTTATCTGATGCCGATAAAACAATTGCTTCAAAGGTGGCTCAACGAGTTCTTAATGTTCTTGCAGGTACTTATAAGATAGAAAATCATGAAATTTTCAATACTTCAAGTATAGGTATTAGCCTCTTCCCCGAAAACGGGGAGACCGTCGAGACTTTGATTAAACATGCTGATTTTGCTATGTATCAAGCAAAAAAAGCAGGTAAAAACAATTATCAGTTTTACTTGATAAATGAACACGAATTCAATCCATTGCAAATGGAAGTGGATCTTTATAAAGCAATTGAACACGATGAGTTCCTGTTACACTATCAACCAAAAATCAGTTTGAAAACCGGTAATATACTTGGCGTAGAGGCTTTAATCCGCTGGAATCATCCAGAGAGTGGAATGATATCACCTGCAACATTTATCCCTATTTCTGAAGAAACCGGATTAATTATACCTATCGGTGAATGGGTTTTGTATACTGCATGCAAACAAAATAAAGCATGGCAACAAAAAGGGTTTAAAACAGTTATGGCTGTGAATATATCCGCCAGGCAGTTCACGCAGTCCAATTTCGTTAACTTGGTAGCCACTATTCTAAAAGAAACAGGTCTCAAACCTCAATATCTGGAACTTGAGATTACCGAAAGCATGACAACGGATATTGAATGTACCATTTCAACATTACAGCAGCTTAAGCAATTAGGCGTTCGCATAAGCATTGATGACTTTGGAACAGGATTTAGTTCGTTAAACTATTTAAAACAATTCCCTATTGATACATTAAAAATAGACCAATCGTTTGTCAGAGGACTTTATAACAATCCTAACGATGAAACGATTGTTAAAACCATCATTTCAATGGCACATAATTTACACTTGAACGTAGTCGCGGAAGGTATCGAAACGAAGGAACAACTTGTGTTTCTGCAACAGCATCTATGTAACGAAGGACAAGGTTATTTCTTTAGTAAACCCTTACTTGCAAATGAATTAGAAGAAGTATTGCAAGGAATCCAACAAATTGTAAAAGAATATGGAGTTTCTCAAGACATTAAGGATCGAATGTGGGCAGAAGAATTAATACAGATAGCAAAAAAGGAAATTCAAGATACGGTTCGACTGCAACAAGGAATGATATTTAAGTATAAAAAAATCTCTGGTCAATTTATTCACACACTTTGTGATGGTGATTTAATGTACCGACTAGGTTTAATTCCAAATCAAGTGGTTGGAAAAACAGTACACGAGTTTCTTCCAACTGAAAGTGCTATGGAAAAAACAAAATATTATCAGAGAGCTTGGGAAGGAGAAGAACTTGTTACGTACGAGAGCATGATTAATGGAATATTTTATTTGGCTGCTTTACGTCCGATAAAACGAAGTGGAGAAGTGATAGAAGTCATTGGATCATGTGTAGATATAACAGAACGCAAAAAAGTCGAGGAAGCTTTGAGAGAAAGTGAATACAAATATCGCTTAATTACAGAAAACATGACTGACTCAATTATGTTATTTGACATTAACGGACATGTTTTGTATGCATCCCCATCTAACGTAAAAGTAATTGGTTTTTCCCAAAAAGATGTTGTTAACAATAATATAATAGATAGAATACATCCCGATGACGTTCCATTATTATTAATGAAATTTTACCAGATTGGCAAAACGAAATCTCCCTTACAAGTGGAATTTCGTTTGTTACATGATAATGGGTATTGGATCTTAATGGAGTGTATGGGTACACCTGTAATTGGAGGAAATGGTGAAACGGAGCATATTATTGTGGTTGGTAGAGATATCACAGAAAAAAGAAATGCAGAAGAACAGCTTTCTAAGACAGAAAAATTAACTGTGGTAGGGGAACTTGCTGCTGGTGTCGCCCATGAAATAAGAAATCCTCTTACATCAATAAGAGGCCTTATTCAGCTATTACAACAAGGAATAATTAAACAAGAATTCTTTGAAGTCATTTATGATGAGTTTAATCGTCTTGAGGATATTATTAAAGAGTTTCTTAATCTCGCACAGCCAAAAGATATTCAAATAAAGAAGATTAATCCTAAAAAGCTACTAAAAGATGTTGAGATACTGATGGAATCAGAGGCAAACTTACAAAATGTACAAATATTCAGTCAAGTTGAACCAAACATTCCTCTGATTTGGTGCGATATTAACCAAATCAAACAAGTACTTATTAACCTAATTAAAAATAGTATTGAAGCAATTCATAATGGAGGTTGCGTGAACATCCAAGCCATTAAAGAGAAGTCAAATGTATTGATAAAGATCATCGATAATGGTGTTGGAATTAATGAGGAACGACTCAAAAAATTGGGGGAACCTTTTTTTAGTAACAAAGAAAAAGGGACAGGCTTAGGTTTAATGTTATGTTTAAGGATCATAAGTCTGCATAAGGGGACTATCACATTCATAAGTGAAAAAAATCAAGGAACAACTGTTGAAATTCGGTTGCCCCTTTGTTAAAATAATAGCTAACTTTATTGGCAACGACTTCTTTTTCCGACAGAACGCTTAAATTTAGAAATTACAGAAAGTGTAGCTTTACATGATATTGAAATTACAATTGGTGAGCTAGAAAACTAAGAAAACTAGGAATTAAGGTGTCTTTAGATGACTTCGGTACAGGATATTCATCTCTCAGTTACTTAAATAAACTACCAATTGATTTCTTATAATCGATTAATCATTCGTTAGAAATTTCGAAAATAACAAATACAGCTATTGTAAAAGCAATTATTAGTGTTGCCCACACTTTAAAAATGCTAGATAAACAGAGCGAATAGACAGTAAATATTTAGATATTGACTCAACACTTTCTGAAAATCGAATTATGTATACTAAAAATTAGTTCGTAAAAATAAAATGTATTTAAACTAAAGAGCCTTACTACATATTAAAATGTAGTAAGGCTCAGTATTATTAAAAGAAATTAAATGACTTTATATATATTCGTGGAAATCTAATTCGTGATATAAGTTTCTTCTTAAATATAGGTAGAACTAAAATGTTTCTTCATACTCTCTGACTAGTTTATAAAAAGTTGTCATGTGAGTTTAATTTCTTACACTAAGCCCTAGCCCCATTAGTTGAAGAGCCCATTTAATATTGGGTGGTTAGAAGACCTATTGAAACACCTATTCTATATACTTTTGCACTTAATTTTATATCCATCAGTAAACCCCTAAATTTCTTAATTATATTCCACTATTTTCGGATAGTGCCTTCTTGAACTAAACTGCACCATTAGTTTAAGTGTAACATTTCACAATCTTAAAGGCTGTAAAGGCATCAATTCTTTTTTGGATCGACGCCCCCGTTTGTTTAAGTATATTACTTCACAACTTTCGAGGGTTCTGATAATCCAGTAGTAATCCACGCTTTTACTGTCCCTACGATGGCAGCTCCAAAAAATTTAAGTATTAAATCCTTACTTAATCTTTGATCTTTTCCTTTGGTTATATCTACTTCCCCCCTCTACTCTCTTACTCCTCGATTACAAATTCTAAGAAATGGCTGCGAAAAACAGTGGCTCCTTTACTTACTAACATTATATAAAAGAATGAATAATTACGTTCAAAATATTCAAACCACATCAGATTTCCATCAGCAAAACTTAATTCAGCAGTTGATTATAATCGTACACACTTCACCATTTAGCTTCTTTTTCATCTGAGGGTTCGTTTTTGGAATATGGTAGATCCTTTATTGTAGTTTACTATCCGAATCGTTTCTTGCACAGATACCTGTTTCTTATTTTAACTGACAAAAAAGAGCTCCCTCATGAGGGATAACTACCTTCGTTTAAGATTACTATGAAAAGGTAGGAGCAGGGAATTCATCAATTCTCATACGAAGTAAACTGTATGGTTTTTTCCGCAGGTCTCTTCCATAATGAAATCTCGCCTGCCGATGTAATTGATTCACTATTACATATAAGTATTGATCGGGGCCAATCGAAAAAGTATCCGGCCATAAAATTCTAGGGTCATGTGCGATGGTTTCCATTACGCCATTCGGCAATATCTTTCGGATACTGTTGTTTTCATAGTCTCCCGCATAAATGGTTCCTTTTGCGCCGGTGATCATTCCATCAGAAGCGCCTTTTTCCCCCCAATACTGCACATATTGGGATAAATTAATGTCCTGTATCCTTCTGTCTCTTAGGGCTTCTGTTGAGATCGAGAACAGCTGTCGGCTGGTTAGCGGAGCATAAAATAAAACCTTTCCATCAGAAGAAATTGCTAAACTATCGGAAGCCAATCTAAATGGGAAAGTCGAGCCGTCCGGGTTTCGATTCATCAAAATTTCACCTTCTACTTTCGGTAAAAAATAGGGATCAGGTGAGGTTGATATTGCCCCATTTAACCGTCTAAACGCGTTCCCACTTTCTAAATCTACGACGATAATGCCCCCTGTCCCTCTGGAAGAAGAATCCGTAATATATGCATAGCCTGCTCTTCCAACCCGAAAATCCAAACGGACATCATTCAAATAAGTCGTTAGCAAGACAACATCTTCTGTAAAGGTATATACTCTCCTTATTGTATTCGTGCTTAAATCAACAGCAACTAATTTTGCTCCCCCTTGAATAGGTTCAGAAAAATTTGGTGCTCCTGTGTCTAATACCCAAAGTGTTCCTCTTCCATCAGCAACGATACTTTGGACACTGACGAGAGACATCGTAATATTTCTAGTATTAACCAAATTAGCTTCAAAACTGGGATAAGGCTGCAATTCACCCTCAACAATTTCCGCCACAGTAAATTGAACGTTGTCTCCCCATTTCGGAAAGCAAACAAAAATACGACCAGTTTCGGAAACGCTGACACCTGTAGGCATAGCCCCATAAAAAGTATGCACCAGTTCAAACTGCCCAAAATATTTTTCCATAGGTAATATAGGTTGCATGATATCCTCCTCATCAAATTCGAACGAATATACCTATATATGTTGAGATTTTCATTTAATGCCTGGTACTTGATAATTTTTTCTATCGTGATTGGATGGGACAATCCATGTTTAAACAACAAATTAACAATTGAATCAATTGCACTTATTAAATAATATTCCATATGTGCAATTTCTATAAAGGAATACAATTATAATTCTCTCCAAAATCCTAAAAAAAAGCACCTCATAAGAGATGCTCGAAAACTAACCCGCTATATTTACGGTTTTAGCACAACTTTTATACAGTCTTCCATTTTGGTGTCAAAAACTTCATAGCCATGCTTAGCTTGATCTAAAGGAAGTACATGAGTGACAATATCGCTTGGATCAACCTTACCTTCCGCAATTAAATTATATAAATGCGGCATGTAGTGAATAACTGGAGCTTGGCCAGTCCTAATATTCACATTTCGTTGAAAGATGTCACCTAATGGGAATGCATTATAACGTGCCCCGTAAACTCCTGTAATTTGAATTGTTCCACCTTTTCGAACAGCTTGACTTGCAATTACTAGAGCTCCCATTGCTCCTCCTTGTAATTTTAGACCAGATGCAAGAAATTCCAGTGGAGTCATTTTTCCACTCATTCCTACGCAGTCAATGACTACATCTGCTCCCCCCTGTGTTATTTCTCTTAAATATTCACCACAATTTTCATGATCTTCAAAGTTAACAATCTCCACGTTATTCGTACGTTTTGCATGTTTTAAACGATAACTAACGTAATCAACTGCAATTACTCTTTTCGCACCTTTTAACCACGCGAATTTTTGTGCTAACAGACCAACTGGACCGCATCCTAAAATTACAACCGTATCCCCTGCTTTCACTCCCGCATTGTCTACACTCCAAAATGCTGTACTTGCAGCATCTGCAAGTAACACTAAACTTTCATCTGCTACTTCACTGTTTTCTGGAATCTTAAAAGGGGTAAAATTAGCATATGGAACTCGCATAAATTCCGCTTGACCACCTGGGAACCCTCCCGTCGTGTCTGAGTAGCCAAAATATGCGCCCATTTCTCCATTTTCATTCGCATTGTCACATTGACTTTCTAATTCATGATTACAGTACCAACACTGACCACATGCTATATTAAATGGGATGATAACGCGGTCCCCTTTTTTAACTTTCGTTACATCCTTACCGACTTCTTCTACAATTCCCATAGGTTCATGTCCAATAACATAATCCTCTCCAAGGTTTGGTATCATCCCATGAATTAAGTGTAAGTCTGATCCGCAAATGGCAGTAGTAGTCAGTTTAACTATGATATCATCCACTTTTTGGATGCTTGGATCTTTCACGTTCTTTACCTGAACATTTTTAACACCTTGAAAAGTAACAGCTTTCATTATTTAAATCTCCTTCTTTATTCATTATTTCTTCGGTGGGCTTGGAAACATTCCTTTCCGGTTTGTAACGCCCGGAAAGAGATTTAAATTAGCTATATCTACTGCATTTTGAGCAGATTTTATATCCAATTGTTTTTGAAGTTCCAAATCGTATGGGTTTAACCATTGTTTTTTCATCATGAGATCTGCAATATCGAAATATAAGGCAATGGTTACATCAAGTTGTTCCTGTAATAATTTTCTAATTGTAGGTGTTGCTGTTTCTGTCAATGCAATTGAAAGATTTCTAACTCCAGTTTTTGTTGATAGCAAAAATTCAAGGGCAATACCTGAATCAGTAAGTTCAGGCATGCCAACAGAATTTATAGGATCTAAATAGTCATTCATACGAACCGACCTCCGATTATTTTAACTCAGAATTTGAATATAATTTAACCATTGCAGTTAAAGCTGGTATAGATTGTTTTACGTCCTTCTCCATTAGTGCTTTAAGATCTTGGTCAAAAACGATACCTTGCATCATTTTAGATTTAAGTAAACATACTGTCTTAAAATTTATTACTTCATGAAATTCCAAAATTTCATGAAGTGCTAATTTTTTTTCAAACATTCCTCCACCTCCGAATTTTTTCATCAATTGAATATTACCCCAAAAATGAGGTTTTATTCAGTATAATTGAGGTTTTTAAATGGTGTGTATTATAAAAAAAGTTTTAAAATCTTTCTGAGAAATCTCTCATTGGATTTTTATTCATGACTAATCTTTTTCCATTTTGTTTAAAAAGGTTCTATCTTGAACAAAATGGGTTGAAAAAGAAAGGTATTTGAGCTATGTTTTCATTTTTAAAACGAAAGAATCAAAAAAACGATAGAAAGATTCAAGAGATAAACAATCAAAATCAATCTAACAATAGACCACCCAACCTCATTGAAAGCTCTTTGTCCAAGAATCTTGAAGTCATTAAACAAAAAACAGGAAACAGTTCAGATATCATTATCCGCCCGTTAAAAATTGGTCATAATTCCAATATAAAAATGGCTATTTTATATGTAAAAGGATTGGTTGACAATCAATTGGTTAACGATTTTGTAATCGATTCAATTATGAATAACCAAAATTTAAATGAAAAGTTCATATCACAAGACGTGTTAGAAGTTCTTACCGAAGATGTAATTGCTGTAGGCGGAATTAAAGTAGTTAGTGACTGGGAACAACTATATACTGCATTAATGTCGGGTGAAACTATTACTCTCATCGATGGAATAAGCAAAGGGATTTGTTCGAGCACACAAGGTGGACAGAGACGGTCTGTTCAGGAATCTACTACAAATGTTTCTATTCGAGGTTCTAAAGAAGCGTTTAACGAGTCAATAGAGACAAATATAGCTATGGTTCGTCGAATAATTAACAATACAGATTTATGGGTTGAGTCCATTAATATTGGCAAAATGACAAATACAGAAGTTTCAATTATGTATATAAATGGCATCGCAAAGAATGAAATCATAGAAGAAGTACGTAAACGTTTAAAAAGAATAAACATTGATGGCATCTTAGAATCCGGATATATTGAACAGCTAATAGAAGATCAAACAAATACTACTTTTCCTACTATACATCATACAGAGAGGCCAGATAGTGTCGCGGGAAATTTATTAGAAGGTAGGATTGCCATTTTTGTAAATGGGACTCCTTTTGTTTTGCTGGTACCTGCCCTATTTCTAGATTTTTTTCAATCAGTTGAAGATTATTATGAACGTTTTGATATCTCAACAGCTATTCGCTTTTTACGTATTGTGATCTTCTTAATATCCCTTGTCGGCCCTGCTATATACATCGCAGCTACCACCTTTCATCAGGAGATGATTCCAACAAAATTGGTTATTATTATTGCTGCACAAAGGGAATCTGTTCCGTTTCCAGCATTTATTGAAGCACTCATAATGGAAATAACTTTTGAAATTTTAAGAGAAGCCGGCATTCGCATGCCTAAAGCTATGGGTTCCACTATATCTATAGTAGGAGCACTTGTCATTGGACAGGCAGCGATACAGGCTGGCATTGTGTCACCTGCAATGGTAATAGTAGTCTCTTTGACAGCAATAGCCAGTTTTGCGACCCCTTCCTATGCAGTTGCAATATCTGCCCGTTTGGTTAGATTTATTTTTATGGTCAGTGCAGCAACATTTGGTTTTTATGGAATTATTCTAGTGTTTATTCTGCTGATAGTTCACTTATGCAGCCTGCGTTCGTTCGGTGTTCCATATATGTCACCTCTTGCACCATTCATCCGTGAGGAAGCAGGTGATACCATTTTCCGAAGACCAATTTGGGCTTACAAGAAAAGACCACGATTGATGAGCGGCCAAAACAGGGTTAGTCAAGGGGAAGATCAGAAACCACAGCCTCCTCGTACTCGTATTATGAAAAATACTATTAACATGGAAAAAGGTGAACGGAATGAATCATAAATGGATTCTTCTTTTCTTGATTATTACAAGCACAGTTTTCATCTCAGGGTGTTGGAGTCAAAAAGAGTTAAATGAACTAGCGATAATATCTGCCATGGCGATTGACAAAAATGAAGAGGGTAAGTATGTCAAGACCATTCAACTTGTCAATCCTAGAAACGTAGCGGGAGGACTTCAAGGTGGAGGAAGTGGCCAAAGCCCCACAGTTACCGTTTACACAGCTATGGGAGACAGTGTTTTGGAAGCACATTTCCATGCGACATCTAAAATCTCAAGAAGGCTATATCACGCACATGCAAATCTAATTGTTATTAGTGAGGAGTTAGCAAAAGAAGAAGGCATTACAGATATTTTAGATGCATTTGAACGTGATCCAGAAATTCGAATGACGTCAAGGGTTGTAATATCCCATCAAACAAAAGCAGGTGATCTTCTTAAATCTTTGACTGCCATTGATACGATTCCAGCCGAGAAAGTGACCGGAACTTTACAGACTACAGAAAGAGCAAGAGGAGAAAGTATGGAAGTTACCCTTCAGGACGTTATTACTACTCTCACCTCTGCAGGGAAAGAAACAGTTATTAGCGGATTTAGCTTAAAAGGAGATATCCAACAAGGAAAAAAGATGGAAAATATTCAACAGTCTGAACTGGATACCACTCTTGAATCTGACGGACTGGCCATTTTTAAAGAAGGAAAGTTGGTTGACTGGTATCAAGGTGAGATGTCTAGAGGAGTAGTATGGATCTTGGATAAAATCCAACAGACAGATGTGATATTAGACTGGAAAGGACAGAAAAACACCTTGACTTACAACGTGGTCCGTCAAAAAACAAAAGTCTCAGCTGATACAACAAACGACCTCCCTGTCATTACAGTTAATGTACGTGCGGAAGGTGATATTCGCGAAGTAAGGTCACAAATTGATCTAACAGATCCTTATGAGATTTTGGATATAGAAAAGGAATTAGAAAAAGAAATTAAAAAGCAATTAGCAAACACTGTTACAAGAACGCAGCAAAACAAATCAGATATTTTTGGATTTGGGGAAGTGGTTCATCGTTCTGATCCAGAAAAATGGAAAAAGATGAAGAACGATTGGAATGACACATATTTTCCAAACTTAAAGGTAAATGTGAAGGTAGAAGCATTTATACGACGTTCTGGTAATAGAACTAATTCATATCTTTCAGATATGAAACAATAATTGTCAAGAAATGGAGTGAAAAATCATTGGAAAAGGCAAAAATCAGCGCATATCAGCTATTCATTCTAATTGTCTTGTTTGAACTTGGTAGTGCCTTGTTGGTACCTATTGCAATAGAAGCAAATCAGGATGCATGGCTTGCTATTTTGATCGGTATGGTTGGTGGTTTTTGCTTATATTTGGTCTATCATGGTCTCTACTCCTATTATCCAGACACACCTCCTACTGAATATATACAAAAAATTATAGGAAGTTTTTTTGGAAAAATATTGGCCTTCATTTACGTACTCTATTTTATCTATCTTTCTGCAAGAGTGTTGAGGGATTTCGGAGAAATGCTAATTACATCCTTTTATTGGGAAGCTCCTTTGTTTATTTTGAATACATTGATGGTTCTTTTAGTTATATATACAATTCGTAAGGGTATTGAGGTTTTAGCGCGAACAAGTGAATTACTATTTGTTCTAATCTTTTTACTTGGGTTTAGCGGTCTTTTTTTAATAGTTTTTTCCGGGATAATACAAATTTCTAATTTAGAACCTGTGCTTGAAGAAGGTATCAAACCTGTTATAAAAACGACATTTACTCAAACCCTGTACTTTCCATTTGGTGAGGTGATTATATTTGCTATGATCCTCCCCTATTTAAATCGACCGAAAAAAGTGAAACGAATTGGTTTATTAGCAATAGGATTAAGCGGGCTCATATTAGCTTCAGTCATGGCCATAAATGTTAGTGTACTTGGTGTAAATAACATTACCCGTTCACCCTTCCCCCTTCTTTCTACTATACAAACAATTGAAGTAGCCGGTTTTTTAGAACGGTTAGATGTTTATTTTATATTAATAACGGTTATCGGTGTATTTTTTAAAATGTGTGTGTTTCTCTATGCATCTGTAGTAGGAACAGCCAATTTATTTAAAGTCAAAGAATCCGCACGATTAGCTTTCCCATTAGGACTAGCCATCCTGATTCTATCCATAACAATCGCCAGTAATTTTTCTGAACATGTTAAAGAAGGGCTTCATGTTATTACCCTTTATTTGCATCTCCCGCTTCAAGTAATTATTCCAATTCTGTTACTTTTGATTGCATTTATTAAGAACAAAAAAAAAGAAAAGCAAGCATAGAAAAAATTTATTTCCAAAAAAGAAGTATCGTTTAGTGGAGCGTGATAAAAAATGAAAATAATCGGTATTTCTATTCTGATGTTCGTCTTTTTAACTGTTTTTTCTCTATGCATGGACATTCTTTTAGGATTTGACCTAAACACCTCCATTAATAATGCTATTAGACCTTTTCTGGTAATGGAAGTAACAGAAATAGTTATTTTCTTTCTCTTAATAGTTCTCATGGTTGTTGGTCCAGTACGTACTTTTTATAAAAAAAGAAAAAAGAAACAACAGAGATAAAAAATATGTAAGTATATTACTATACAGTTCTATTGGTTTGTTTGTACATAATCTTCTTGGTTTTAGCTCACGGCTTGCCCATTCTAATTTCAAAGTAGGACAACAATTATTTAGGTTATTGCCTTACATACATATCAATCTTTCGATTAAGATATAAAATAACTTCGAGGTAAGTCCCTGCTTGGAATAAATTACTGAGTAATAAACACCAAATTGCCGTTCATACTTTACAAACTAGATCCAAATCAGTCAGGAAAGTCTGATATTGTTCTAGTCTTTTTTTGTTATTTAAAGGAAACTACGGTTGTTGAACTGTTCATTAATCTACGGCTACTTCTTCATCACTTACTAATTTTGTCAAGCAACAATAGTAGTGGTGAGCTAGTTTGATTTAGTTTTTGAAAAAAATGTCTTTTTCCAGATTGTTATAAGAAAAGTGATGGATGATTCTATCCTTGTTTTGGAAAATGTAAGCAAGATTACAGCTTTCGGTAATGTAACTATTAGTGTAGGTTGTACCTGAACTATTTTTATCATCTTTGAAATAACAGAATTTGCTTCTTTTACACCAGGCATAGATACGGTTTCAACTAATTTTGACTAATTAAATTTATCGTAATAAGATTTGAGAGTGGTGAACCAGATGTAAATGGTTCACCACTTTTCTTTTAAAAACCTAGTTCAGTTGTCGAAGTGGAAAACAAGAAAAGTTCAATACCAGTTCTAATCACAGCTTGGTTCAAATGCGACATAAAATCTCCAATTCTCTTATTAAACTAACCTGTTCCTTTAGTTGAATAAGAAAAAATGTTTTACTCCTTCTTGAAGTAAAGCACCCATTAGCTTAATTAGTGCCTGCTGCTAGCCATGCGATGCTCCACATAATAAGAGTAAACGATACCCTACGAATTCCTCCTTTTAGAAAAAATTCGTTACCAGTGTTCAAAATACCTTCTCTAAAAATCATCAACTTCTATTAAGCAAGTAACTGGCCATTATTATTTGAATCAATGTTGTAAATTACCAATGAAAATTTACTGTTCTTCACATTACCACTAATATAGGAGAACGATTTATACTAATGTAAAAGACAAAGAGGTGGATGAATTTGTGCGGTAGATATACTTTATTTGCAAATTTTGATACTTTAATTGAACGTTTCGATATCGACATCACTGTGGAGGAGAGTCTTTACCTACCTAGCTATAATATCGCACCTTCCCAATCAATTACTGCAGTTATCAGTGATGGAGAACATAATCGAATGGGTAAATTAAAATGGGGGCTGGTACCTTCATGGGCTAAAGATGAAAAAATAGGTTATAAAATGATTAACGCCAGATCCGAAACGGTCGATGACAAACCTAGTTTTAGACAATCTTTTATAAAACGACGTTGTTTAATACCGATGGACTCTTTCTTTGAATGGAAAACGACTGATGCAGGGAAATTACCTATGCGGATCAAATTGAGATCGAATGAAGTATTTGCAGTTGCAGGGTTATGGGAGACGTGGAAGTCACCTAGCGGAGAGAACCTTCATTCCTGTACCCTACTTACAACCGAGCCGAATGAATTAATGTTGGGCATTCATAATCGCATGCCTGTCATTATAAAAAGAGAGAATGAAAGTGACTGGTTAAATCCGTTACTCCAAGACAAATACAAACTGAAAAGTTTATTAGCACCATATGATGCTGAATTAATGGAAGCATTTCCTGTTTCGTCGGAAGTGAATTCACCAAAGAATAATCATAGTGGTTTGATTAATGTAAGTGTATAACAGAAAATATCGCCTGTTAGTGAAATAAGAAATTTTATTTTATCCATTTTAAAAACACCGCCCAGAACGATTGGTCGGTGTTTTTCTTTGTCTCTCAATTATTTAGTCTAGTGTTATTATTTACTCCATTTCTCCATATCACCCATTACCACTTTTATTGTGCCTTCATGCTCATTTTTGATTTCCACTCGCTCTCTCCATCTTTCAGGTTGACGATTCTTCAACCAAAAGATCTGTGCAGTGACGTCTGGGGCTTGTGATTTTACAATTCGTTTTACTATAACCATCTCACCCGCATGATTCTTCCCCCATGTTTCCTCTTCGTATTTGTAACCTATTGCCCGCTTCAATAACGAATTTTCTACTTGTTCATCAATAACCTTCTTGCCCTTCTTAATGGCATCGGCAAAATCGGGAAATCTGTCTTGCCACTCGTACAATGTCGCAGCGTTTATCCCTATTTTATTAGCAATTTGTTTATTAATTAATCCCTCTTCCGACCATTCATTCACTTGTTTTAATCCTTTTTCAGTCAGCCAATAGGTGTAAAGAGGTTTTCGACCGATTCTTTTTTTCTCTAATTGCATATTGAGAGTTCCCCTTTCATAATGAACCTATTAATCTGTGCACATTATCCATATAAAGGTAACTAAAATAATCAATTGTAGAGCGGGAGACAAAGTATTCAAAGTATAGCCTGCTCCTGGCCTTAATTCTTCTGATTGAAGATATAGTATTTCAAAGGCTGCATTGTTCTACTCCGTTTATATTTTGGTTTACGGGAAAATCTAATAAGAGTTCAATTACCCACTTCTTTTTTTGAACCATTTGAACCAATTGTTTTATACTCCTTATTTATAACATTTATTATTTTATATGAAAGAGTTTTAATAGAGTGGTTCAAGTGGTTCAAATGACTTTCACACGTTGAGCAAGTAAGGTAGAACTTTAACTTCTTAAATGGTTCGGTTTAATTGTCCTATATTTACTAATCCAGAGTAATCCCTTGAAAAGTACGGGGTTGGCCGTGCTGTCTTTCGCCATCTTGGTATTCTTTACTTATTCGTGAATAAAATTTAGTCCTCGTTATTGGTTTATACCCATTTTTAAAGCACCAGTTATTATACTCGCTGTGTAACAGTTTTTTTTCTATCTTAACTTCAGGAGAAATAGTGCATTGTTCATCCACAAAAGTAGCTACATTATCTATATCCAATTTATATTGCTCTAGCATATTGTTAGTAGTTTCGTTTAAACTGAATTGGCCTTGTTTCTCTAACCTCCCCAATCCTTCTAATGCATAGTTCAACAAACCACTTAACTCTTCAGCAGTTGTTAACTTGTCCATTATGTAAGGATCTGCTTTTATCCCTCCAGGACCGAACTTCACATCAAAAGGAATGATTAACCATCTCCTAAAAAATCCATTTGTTATATCTGCTGATCTAGGGAGTTCATTGGCGGAAAACATGAGACGAGCAAATGGTTTAAAGTTAAAGCTATCTTTTCCTTTAAATTCAGCACTTGTTCTATCACCACTTACAATAGTTTTAAATATGCTTGATTTTTCGAGTGCTTTAGCTGGTATATCAGCAAAAGTATTAACTAATTTCCCATTAATTTGAGCTAGTTTGAAGCGATTATGTTCTAAATCCTGTAATGGAATATTGGAAATGTTTTCAGTACCAATAAAATACTCAAGTAATTCTATAAATTTACTTTTACCGTTACTGCCTTCACCAATCAGCATCACTGCTTTTTCATATCGTGTCATGGGAAGCATTGTATATCCGAACCACTCATAGATCATTGGTATGGTATCTTCCGGAACAACAGTTCTAATAAAAGTATCAACATTTGTAGAAACAGCTTCAGGATTGTATTCAATTGGTAGTTGAATAGTACTGAAATATTCAGGTGAATGCGGGTGTAATTTACGAATCTTCCACTCTAGTAAACCATTCTTCACATTAATAAAAGTTGTACTAGCATTAGCAGCTTCATTTTTTCTATATGTAGCCAATTTGATAAAATGAACAACTTCATCCCCATATGTTTTTTTAAATTGGTTGCCTAGAAGTTCAATACACCTTTTCCTAATTACTATGTCAGATACTTCTCTGTAAACTCCTAATTCATAACGATACAAAAAATTTCCATCATAAATAAAATGGTTTTCTTCCATAATATGTTCTGCTAATACCTTTGGAATAAGTGTTTTTCCTTTTTCCTCTCCGAAATAATTTCTTTGTTCATTTTTCTTTCTATAATCGTTTATGAGCTTTTCTAACTCAGAACTCGTTTCTAAAAATTCCATTTCGTTCATACTACCATCCTTCCTCCCTACAACTACTATCCTTCTTCAATATGGAGATAAATGTTTTGGTTAATTCCTCCATACTTTGCGGAGGGTCACATCTTTTTTCATTCCATATTTTTATTAATTCATATGCGATACCAGCATCTACGTTCTTTCTAAGTAAGTATCCTATTAATGATGCTGTTGAATGGTTTCTCATACCTTCTCCTACACCTTGTAGAAGGCCAACATAATAGCTTGCTGGTTTCTTGTCATACTTTTTACCAGTTTTATCAATAATTGTTTGTACGAGCCAGTTTGGAGCTTCCTGTATGTGTGTTTCTAGAACATGACTTTCTACTTCCCACGTATACTCTTTTCCGCTTATATGCGAGCTTGGAGCTACAATAATGTATCCTCCATCACTTCTTATATCTAGACCAGGAAGAAATTCAACCACATTTTTTAGGTTGCTATTACTCTTGAAAAAAAAGTGTGTTCCACCTGATCCTGATATCTGCATCGGTGTATGCGGGATAGCTCCATAACTATTTTCTAAATCTCGTATAGTTTCATGTCCATCTGCATTTTCATTCATGTCTACGTCCAGTACAAATATTCCACTTATCTCACCACAAGCAACCCCTATATTCGCTTTAGGCCACTTGTTCCACCATTCTTTAATAATCGTTATATCCAACGTAGCGTCTTTAACACCATTCTTTGTCAAAGGATGTTTGCCAGGTCTACAATTTACTTTTTTCCCTTTACAGCTGCATTTTCCGTCTTCTATCCAGTGTAAGGGGAATACTTGCCATCCAAACCTTGTTGCATATAGTAATGCACTTTTCATCATTCTGGTTTCATGTCTCTTTCCTAAAACCATTCATTACACCCCCTACCTCTTCTGTATCTGTTCCGCACATCGCACGGTAGGCTTGACGCAAAATACTTTTATAGTAATTGCGTGAAAGTGGTAGCTTGGTTTTAGGCTGCTGCATCGTTCGATACTCACCTAAATCTTGACATTCTTCGGTTAAATTAAACTTTTCTTTCACGTAAATGTGGTTAGTTCACTCTGTTAACAATTTTTTTAAGTATGAAACCTTTAGTCTATTATTTCCTGTGGACTACGCCGCCAAGCATTAACTGTTTTCTTTGATTGACCGAATAAGAAAACATTTACTCTCTTCACTTAACAACCCACTTTTCGCCCTTGCCTGAGCTTAAATTTTAAATTTTGCTATGAAAAGATCTAAATCTCTTGTATCAATTATGCGAACACCTTCGATACAACTCACTGGAAGTTTATATTTTTCAATCCACATTTTGAGTGTCCCTGGTGAAACGGAAGCGTACTCACTGCATTCTGAAACTCGTAAATACCTCTTCTGACCTTTTTCTTGAACCAAGACCTCAACCGTCTTCATGATCTGTTGCACTATTTCATTTTTCATTGATTGTTGAGTTTCTAATGAAAATATACTGCTCATTTACTCACCTCCTTTTTGGTTGCAGGTTTTTTCTTTAATCGAAAAAATATCATCAAAATTTAATTGCAATCCATCGCATATTTTCTTAGCGGTGTCCGGTCGTGGGGATTGTCTTCCGTTTGAAATTTGGATAATCGTTGACTCTGATAATCCGCATTTACGTGCAAAAGCACGTTTAGAAAACCCATCCTTTGCGATTATCCGATTAAACTCATCACGAAATTTTAATGTAATCAAATTTGTGCACCTCCATCCCAAACAACCAATATCTATTTCATTTTGATTAATTCATTGGTTGTTTCACTTAATAAACAAATCATAATACTGAGTTGATTGGTTGTCAAGTTGTTTTGATTAGTGTATTGGTTATTTTGATTAGTTATGATATTATTGGTTAAACTAAAGGAAAAAAGAGGGACTGCTGATATGAGTTTAATTCACTGTAATTTGAGAGTTTTGATGGCTGAACGAGGGCTTAATATTCAAAAAGTAAAAGATCAAACTACATTATCGAGAACAACTATTTCGAATCTTTACAATAATATTGGCTCGGGGATACAGTTCGGTACGTTACGTGAATTGTGCGAATTACTAAAGTGCCAACCGGGTGACCTGTTTACCTATGTAGACTTTTCTCAAGAATTGGAAGTGTTAACTGAAAAACCGGTCGGAACAATGGAAAAAATAACAAATGGTAAAGACGATGAGGACGGATATGATTACTATTCATCTATCAAAACTGAATTATATATTCGCTGCAAACTAAGATATGAAGAAAATATGCAAGAATTTAATTTTCAACTTGAAGTAAAATACGGGATAGATGAAAAGAAAGAAATTGATAGTTTAAACGTTGGCATTTCCCCTCAATACGATTTCAAGTTATATCAATTAAAGCTTCCTACACATATTGAAAATTTCGTTGAGGGTTACGCACAAGATAAATTAGACGAATTTTTAATAAATTGGGGATACCATTATTATTATGGACAAGAAATTGAAGGAACAACACACATGAGCATTAACCACTATATGTTACTGAATTAAAAGTAAAAATTGTAGATTTTTAATTAGAATTCCAATGATTTTGCTAAATTCGACACTCTCCCATAATTGCCCTTGCCTGGACATACAAGGAGAGAAAAAAATGACAACGATAAAAAAGTACACAAAAAAAGACGGATCTACCGCTTACATGTTTAATGTATATCTTGGTACTGATCCAGTGACTGGGAAACCAAAACGAACAACTAGACGTGGTTTTAAATCCATAAAGGAAGCAAAGCTCACACTTGCTAGATTAGAGATAGACATAGAAGCAAATGGCTTTAAAACTCATAAAAAGATGACTTTTCAAGAAGTCTACGAATTGTGGTTAGAGAACTATCGACATACAGTGAAGCTTTCTACCGTAAATACAACTATCGTTTATTTCAAATCTGCTATACTACCTAAGTTTGAATCCTTGATAATTGATAAAATCACAACCTCTTATTGTCAAAAGGTCGTAAACACATGGTCTAAGCAATACAAAAATTTTAGAAGCTATCGAAACTATGTGAAAATGGTGTTGGACTACGCCACAGTGTTACAGGTAATAACAGAAAATCCAATGCGAAAAATCATTACGCCAAAGCCTGTACAAAAAGTGGAAGAAACAGAACCACTAGAAAACTACTACACCATGCAGCAATTGGAATTATTCTTGAATACCATTGAAAAAAATGAAAAAATGAAAGTTTATGTATTGTTTAGGTTGCTAGCGTTTACTGGAGGAAGAAAGGGAGAAATTTTAGCTTTAACTTGGGAAGACATTGATTTCAAAGAAAAAACTATTCGATTCAATAAAACACTTGCTAAAACGGAACATTCTACTAGATACGTCCAGACCCCTAAAACGCTTCATTCTAAGCGTGTTATAAGCATTGATGATATAACCTTAGATGTACTAGTGAGATGGAAGAAAACGCAAGCTAAACTACTATTGACATATGGTATTAATACAACTTATAAAATCAACCAACCGATAATAGCTTCCACAGATAAAAGAGCTATGAATGACTACCATTCAACTGTATATCCTAACCACCAGTTGAAATCATTGACAAAGAAATATGATTTCCCTGAGATCACCATTCATGGTTTTAGACACACTCACGCTTCCCTACTGTTTGAAGCAGGAGCAAGTATAAAAGATGTACAAGACCGCATTGGCCACATTGATATTAAAACAACCATGAATGTGTATACACACGTAACGCAAAAAATGAAAGATAATACCGCCGAAAAATTCGCGAACTACGTCAAGTTTTGATATTTGGTATTCAATTCGGTATTCAGTAATTTTTTTATGGTCGAAAAACGCTCATAAATAATCAATAAAAGCTAGTATTACCAACACTTAGATAACCTACTGGTTTTAATTGGAATTAAAAGTATAACTAATCTATGCAACTATTTAGAAAATGAGGTATCATCTATGGAATTTTCAAATCGTTTAAAAAGTTTACCAACTCAGTTTTTTGCAACACTTGTTCAAAAGGTATCAGGGGCAATCGCGGAAGGAAGAGATGTGATTAACTTAGGTCAAGGAAATCCAGATCAACCGACACCAGTACATATCGTCAAAGCTTTGCAAGATGCAGCTACAGATCCACAGTCACATAAGTACTCCCCATTTCGAGGAATTAATGAATTAAAACATGCTGCTGCAGATTTTTATAAAAGAGAATATGGTGTAGAAATTTGCCCAGATACAGAAGTAGCAATTATGTTTGGAACGAAAATTGGTCTTGTGGAATTACCGCTAGCGATGATGAATGAAAATGATTTAATGTTATTGCCAGATCCAGGTTATCCGGATTATTTGTCTGGTGTTTCATTAGCAAATGTATGTTACGATACTATGCCTTTATTGGAAGAAAATAATTACTTGCCAGACTACAGTAAATTAACAGAAGAACAAAAAAGAGATGCTAAATTAATGTATTTAAATTATCCAAATAACCCAACTGGAGCAACTGCAACGAAAGAATTCTTTGGAGAAACAGTTACACTTGCAATGGAATCCGATATTGCCATTGTTCATGACTTTGCATATGGAGGAATAGGATTCGATGGAAAGAAACCCGTCAGCTTTTTACAAATAGAAGGTGCAAAAGATGTGGGCATTGAAATGTATACACTTTCAAAAACGTATAATATGGCTGGTTGGAGAGTTGGTTTTGCAGTTGGAAATTCGAAAATGATTGAGGCTATAAATATTATTCAAGATCATTTATTCGTTGGTCTCTTTCCTGCTATTCAATCTGCCGCTGCAGCAGCTCTTAACGAAAGCCAGCAATGTGTGAACGAGTTGGTTTCTTTATATGAAAGAAGAAGAAATGCATTAATTGATGCTTGTACTAGAATAGGTTGGAATGTGACTGCGCCTCAAGGCTCATTCTTTGCGTGGCTACCTGTTCCAAATGGTCACACTAGTGAAACATTCTCAGACTTACTTTTAGAAAAGGTGAATGTAGCAGTTGCACCTGGAAATGGTTTCGGCACATTTGGCGAAGGATATATCCGCGTTGGTTTATTAGTAGATGAAGATCGATTGATAGAAGCGATTAATCGAATCGAAAAACTACAGTTATTTTAAGTAAAATAGTCGTTCTCTTAGACCGAATGCTGTTGCACTCGGTTTTTATGTTTCTCTTCATTAAAAGTGATGAATATTTATATAGCATCGAAAAAATGTTATGATAAAGTGAGTTGTTAAACAAAGTAGGTATATCAAATGGTAAAACGATTAGTAGTAACTGGCTATAAAGCACATGAGTTGGGTATATTTAATGATTCTCACCCCGGTATTCCAATTATTAAAAAAGCTATTAAAAACCAATTAATTGCATTAATCAATGAGGGTTTGGAATGGCTTATATTAAGCGGGCAACAAGGCGTCGAATCGTGGACGGCTGAGCTTGTTTTGGAAATGAAAGAAGAATTTCCACACTTAAAATACGCTATTATTACACCCTTTTTAGAACAAGAAAAAAATTGGAACGAACTTAAACAAGAAAAATACCAGGCCTTACTATTTCAAGCTGATTTTCAAACAAGCCTTACAAAAAAAACGTATGAGGCACCTTGGCAATTCGTTGAAAAAAACAAATTTTTTTTAAGAAATTCGGATGGTATTCTTATTGTATATGATGAAGAAAATGAAGGTTCTCCTAAGTACATAAAAATACTTGCAGAAAAATATGCTGAAAAAGAAAATTACTCCATTTTCTTAATAGATGCATATGATCTTCAACTAATAGCAGAAGAAATTGCAGAAGAAGAGAGGAATAATTTTATATGATATCAAAAAAGTTATTGAAAAAAATCGAAGAAACAAATAATGAAGTGGAATTATTTATAGAGGAAAAAGAATATGCCGAAAGAAATAATTTACTTCAAGAAGGGCAAACTGTAGTTATTAAAGAAAAAATTGATCAGTTTTCAGATGGGATTATTGAAAGATACAATAAAGAAACTGACGAACTTATTTCCAAGGAATCAGTAGGATTTTTAGATTCTCCGCTAGCATACTTTAAAGAAAATCAAAATGAATATTTATTTTTGGAATCTGAAAGCTTTGATATCATAGGTGTTGATGCTATTGCATTAGAATTCGATGAAGTATTTGAAGTGCACACTGCAATGTTTGGGTTAGCAGTTCAAAAGAAGTTTGGGCAATCCTTACGTGATTATCTAAACGAACATTTCAATTCTGAAAAAATGAACTATAGCTTAATGTTTTCTGGAGAAGATGGTTTATGGGAAGTTAATCTCCCATTAAATTATTTAGATCAGTTTAAAGAGAACTTTACTTTAAAAGAGACTATGCACTTTTTGTTCACATTTATTTTTTCATTAGTCGAAGCCACTGAAAATTAATATATTTTCGAAACAGTCATGAATGTTAATACATTCATGACTGTTTTAATTTTCACGTTTGTTCTGTTTGTTTCGGTGCCAGGCACATGTAATATATTTGTAATATGTTAGAAGTGTTCTAAATAGTGATGCATATGTCAAATGATTATGGCCAAACTAATGAAGATGATTCATCACATTTTCTACAAGGAGGAAAAATTGGAATGACTCAAAATCCATTTGGACAAAATCAAAGTCAAGGTCAAACTCATCAAAATATGCAAACTGGTAATGTTACTCAACAAATGAACCATGGTGGACATGAATTGTTTGATGTACACGAACTTTTATCTTGTGTGGTAGCTGGATTAAATTTAAAAACGATACTTCGCCCCCATGTAAAAGACCAAGAACTACTGAGTATTCTAGATCGCCAATATACATTTGGAGTGGATGAATACAATATTATTGTCGAATCTTTCAAAACTGGTAAAGACCCTTCTCACCCAACTTCAAGTTATAAAATGCAAACTGGCAACGATTTTGTTTATGGAATGAAGCCATCACAACCTAAAAAGCCAATGCAAAATGCTAACGAAATATCTGATGAAATGATTTCTGGATATTTACTTGGTTCAGCAAAGACTTCTGCAACAACCAAAGCAACAGTAGCTTTAGAAACAACGAATCCAGTCGTTCGTAGAGTTATTGCAGATTCTATTCCAAACTGCATTGAAATGGCTTATGAGCTTTCCATTTATCAAAACAAACATCACTATTATCAAGTTCCACAACTAGATCAACAAAACATGCAGGAATTGCTAAATGCTTTTGCTCCTGTCCAAGGACAAGCCATGAATAAAATGCAATAATCTCTATTTCGTCCCTATTCCTTTAGGGGCGAGTTTTTATTTTCTGCATTGTTTCTTTTACAATTTAACATATAATAGAATAAAGCAATTATTTATGCAAAGAAAAGGTGAAAAACATGCGTGTTGCAATTTTCGATTTTGATGGCACACTATATGCAGAGGAAACATTTAAGCTTCTCATGAATCATTTAAAGGAACATTCGGTTTATCAATCGAGATACAAAAAATTTTACAGATCCATTGTTCCTCCTTATATTGCAAATAAACTAAAGCTTTTTTCTACCTCGAAAATGAAAGAGCTTTCGATGCAATTGTATTTGGAAGTTTTTGAAGGTTTATCTGAGCTGGAAATGGATGCTTTTTTTGAAGAACTAACAGAAAAAATGCAAAAAGATTTTAATAAAGAAGTTGTTTCCAGACTTAAAAGACATCAAAAAGAAAACATACATATATTGCTTGTTTCAGGTGCCTATACACAATTTTTATATCAAGTTACATCAGGAATTTCTTTTGACCAAATTATTGGTACAGATATATTATATAAAGAAAACCGAGTAGATACAGAAACTCGAATTACACATGTCAATGGCATTCAAAAAACTAAAAAGATAATATCTGCATTAGAAGGCTACCCTATAGACTGGGAAAATAGTTATGCATATGGTGATAGCTATTCTGATTTCCCTGTACTTGAACTAGTTGGTAACCCAGTTGCAGTGAGACCAGAAGCTAAACTTCGAAGCGTCGCAAAAAAGCGCGGTTGGGAGATTATTTAAAATATATAATAAGAGACTGGGATCTCCAAGTAAATGGACTCCCTTATCTTATTAGCCTCTTAGATGTATTCTGTTTCTATATTAGCCATAATTTAGACTGTTTCATCACCTAATATAATATTCACTATTTTTTGCAAACTCGTGCATATCAGTGAAACGAAAAACAAACCCGCGGATATTCCATCAATTGATCTCAAGATTTTCGCTGACGATTATCATTCAACACACCTTCTAAATTATTCAACTTGATGGTATTCATAACTAAATCTGTAATCTCTAGCTCCAAACACTCCTATCTAAATAGTAGAAGCTACTATTAAACCTTCTCTACCCAAACTTCACGAATAAATGCTTCCTCGGGTGACCCTCCAAATTAAATTATTCCAGGACGGCAAGCTCCAAAAATCACTATTTAAAGTTGGTCGTTGAAAAAGTATTTCTCCAAGTTTGTTACAAATTATTGCAGAAACACTTTCATTTAAAATCATTTAAGTTTCTATTTTATTTCTCAGTTCTTTATAGATGTCCGACTTCGCCATTTGAAATATCTAAGTAAGGTGATCACTTCCAAGGTGCGGCGGTGATGGCTCATCACTCACCCCGCAGAAAGCGGAAATTATGCTGATTGCGTGTTTTATGATCTAAATATTATTTATTAAATTGATTGCCTTTTCCTCAAGTGTATTTTCAATAAACATCTTCTCTCTTATTATCAATCATCATTAGAAAAGAAAACAAAAATGAAAATAGGAACTAAACTATTAAATTTTCCAATATAAGAGATGTAAATGTTATTCCGAAAAATAATGGGTTCGTAACAAACTTTTTCTTCCCCAAACAAAAGGAATTAATCATTGGTATTAGGTTAAACTAAACCATAATTCAATCAATTGGAAAGAGGAAGATTTGTATGGAAAAAAATAATTGCGATTTTTCACCATTAAAAGAAAAGTTAAAAAAAGGGCTCGAAAATATATCGATTGAAGTTAATATGGGATTAAAAACTTTAGACAATGATAACTTTTGTCTTTTAGGGAAACTTGCTACTATAAAAGAACAGTTTGAAAAGGCAGAAGGAATGGCAGCATCATTTTATTTAAATTGTTATTTGTCTCCATTTACTGATAAATATTTAGATATCTCTACATCCATTCAACATCTATCTAATCAAAGACATGGTGCGTTAATTGTGATTGAAAGAGAGGACCATCTGGATTCTTTCATTCGGCCAGGTACTGTAATAGGTGCAAAGTTAACACATTCATTATTAGAATCAATCTTTTATCCTGGGAACCCTCTTCATGATGGTGCTGTTTTAGTTCGTAATAGCCAAATATTTTCCGCAGCAAATGTTCTCCCTTTATCGAACATAATTGTCGGTGAAAAAAAACTGGGAACACGGCATCGTGCTGCTATAGGTTTATCAGAAAAAAGTGACGCTCTAGTTCTAGTTGTTTCCGAAGAAACAGGAAGAGTTTCTTTTGCTATGAATGGAGAGCTACATCCTATAATTACTACTAGTTCATTATTAGTTTAACTAAAAGAAAAAGAAATTTGGATGGAGATCAGTGTATATTCAATACTACAAACAATTCTATAAAATTTATAAACAATTCCATAATCTATAACACATTAGTCCAATTTCATTCTAATTTATCACATAACATATTTCTAAGGGTGTAAACTTTTATCCCTTAATCTCAATATGGTGGGTGGTGAAATATATGAGTTATGCAGATGGTGGAACGAACTCAAACTTCGCTTTAATCGTAGTATTATTTATACTCCTTATCATTGTAGGGGCTTCTTTTTTAGGAAACTACTAATCTCACATCCCACTTAATTCTCAAAGTGTCCGAATAAGAACAAAGGGTAGATTTAAAAATCTACCCTTTTGTTCTGTACATTATTAGATTTTTATAAATTATGTATAATTCATAAACAAATAGTTCACTTTCTTCTAATATTGGATACTGATTACTTTCTTTAAAGATTCAAATTATTTAAAAAGGAATCACAACAATTAGCGATTCCTTTTATCTATAATATTATTAGAGACGAACATCAATTTTTTTTTCTTGTAGAAATGTTTTAATTTCAGAAATAGTATAATCCCCGTAGTGGATCATCGAAGCAACAAGTGCTGCATCTGCTTTTCCTTCTGTAAATACTTCTTCAATATGCTCCATTTTTCCAGCACCACCAGAAGCGATTATTGGGACCTTTACTTTTTCTGAAAGTAATTTTATTAGATCTATATCGTAACCATTTTTCATACCGTCTTTATGAATGCTTGTACAAATGATTTCGCCAGCTCCAAGTTCTGTTGCCTGCTGGGCCCATTCAACAACATCCATTCCTGTTTTTTCATGACCGGAATGAGTATATACTTCCCATCGAATAATTTTATGATCTTCATTATAAATCGGCATAGCATCTAATCCTAAAACAACACATTGCTTGCCATAAATTTCTGAGGCTTCTTTAAGCAATTCCGGGCGTTGTACTGCTGCAGAGTTTACACCTACCTTATCTGCCCCTGCTCGAAGGAGGTTTTTAAAATCATTAACTGTTCGCACTCCACCTATCACGGAAAAAGGAATGTAAACTTGCTCTGCTACTTTTCGAATCCATTCAATTTTAAGATCTTGATTTTTCAGTGAAGCAGTTGTATCTAGATAAATTAATTCGTCCGCACCATCTTCGGTGTACTTTTTTCCTAGCTCGGCAGGATCTCCAATTATAGTAGGATTTCTGAATTGTACATATTTTACGGCTTTGTCATTCAATACATCGATTGCTGGAACTATTCTTTTTCTAAGCATATATGTTAACTCCTTATTTACAATAATTGTCTAATAGTTGAATGCCATACTTTCCGCTTTTTTCTGGATGGAACTGAACTCCCATGACTTGTTCATTGCCAATAGCACTAGCAAAATCTATGCCATAGTTTGTTAATCCAAGAATATTTTTTTCTTCCAAAGGCTTTGCGAAATAAGAATGAACAAAATAGAAATCTGTGCTATCAGGAATATTGTTGAATAAAAAATTGTTTTGAACATCTTTTACTTGATTCCAACCCATATGTGGAATTTTTTCAGTTTCCTCTTTAAACTCCGTAACCGTTCCTTTCAGAAAACCTAAACATTCCACATTGCCTTCCTCACTAGATTCTAAAAGTAGCTGCATTCCTAAACAAATTCCTAATAAAGGAGTTCCTTTTGCAACTTCATTTCTTAAATAATCACTCAAACCAGATTCATTCAAAACATCCATTGCGACTTTTGCATTCCCAACTCCAGGAAGTATTAGCTTGGAAATGGACTCATCATGATTAATTGGTTTTGTTACAAGTTTGGTTTCATAACCTAATCCAGTTATTGCTTTCAACACACTATGTAAATTACCTGCTCCGTAATCTATGATTCCAATCATGTTCTTGCCCCCACTTTTAGTATGCTATTATTATGCCATCTAAAAACAAAAAATAAAACAAAAACTTTAGTACACTAGCAGAGTGAAATGAAAAGAATGTCCTTATTACAAAATTGTTACAGGTGCCTGGCACCAAAACAATCATAATAATTGTGAAATTCGTGAAAAATAAAACAAACATGAAAATCGTGAATTTCACGTTTTTCATGTTTGTTTAAAAATATATAATTATACTAAAAATATTTTAACTCGCTTTTTCTACTATTTCCCCTATATCCAACTCAAACACTAATCGTAGAATGCAGAAACTACTACTCTTTTACTCTCTAAAGTTTCTCTTATATATTTTGCGAAAGATACGGTGTGCCCCCCATCGCCATGAATACATATTGTATCTGCTCTTACCAAAACTTCCGATTGTTGTTGGGATATTATTTTCCCTTCCGTTACCATTTTTACAACTTGGTTAATGGATTTGTTAGTATCCGTAATTAATGCATCACTTTGTTGACGAGAAGTTAATGTTCCATCTGACTGATATGTTCGATCTGCAAATACCTCATGAGCTGTACGTAAGCCAATTTTTTCTCCAGCTGTTGTTAGTTCACTATTTGCTAATCCAATCAAAATTAATGAAGGAGAAACATCATAGACTGCTTGCGCTATTGCTTGTGCTAGCATAGTATCTTTAGCTGCCATATTATATAATGCTCCATGTGGCTTAACATGTTGCATCTGTTCTTCAAAAGTTTCTAGAAAACCATTTAATGCACCTATTTGGTAGACAACCATATCGTATCCTTCTTGTGGAGTGATCATCATCTCTCTTCTACCAAATCCATATAAATCAGGTAATCCAGGATGTGCACCTATTTTAACACCATTTTCTATCGCTAATTTTACTGTTTCTCGCATAACGCTTGGATCTCCAGCATGAAACCCACATGCAATATTAGCAGATGTAACATATTTCAATATGTCCTTTTGTTCTCCTAATTTGTATAGACCAAAACTTTCTCCAAGGTCACAATTCAAGTCAACTCTAAACATACACATCTCCCCCATGAAATATTAATATAAATTTATAATAAAGCATCGGTTCAGAATTACGAAACTTTAATTATTTTACTTTAACCAAGTCTATCATAATGATTTTTCTATAATAGTAATTCCGCTGTTTCATTTAAACATTTTGAAATATGATCGTCTTGTAATTTACTTTTAGAGAATTATAATAATTATTATCCGATTTTATAACTTTCATAATATATTTCAAAACTTAGGAGCTGTTATCATGTCCGTTCATCATAGTGAAGTCAAGATAGTACCACTAGGAGATTCAGCATTAATCGTACGGCTCGGTGAAGGTATTAATTCTACTCTACATAAAAAAGTTAAAAACCTTTCAGAGCTCTTAACAGAACACCCATTTGAGGGGTTTATTGAATTGGTGCCTGCCTACAATAATATAACCATATATTACAATCCATACATTGTACATACTTCGCAAAAAGGAACTTTTACCGCTTTCGAAAAAGTATGCACTCATATAATTGAGTTAGTAAAACAATTTAAAATTAATAAAAGCGAAAGTCCAAGGCTTGTCTCCATACCCGTTTGTTACGGAGGAGAATTCGGACCCGATTTAAAAGATGTTGCACTATATCATAATATGACACAAGAAGAGGTCATCCGAATTCATTCGGAAAGTGAGTGTTTAGTTTATATGCTTGGTTTTGCACCAGGCTTTCCTTTAATGGGGGGGATGGATGAAAGAATAGCTACCCCTCGAAAAGAAACACCGAGACTATCTATCAAGCCTGGCTCAGTAGGTATTGCTGGTAAACAAACAGGAGTTTATCCATTAGAAACTCCTGGAGGTTGGCAAATTATTGGACGAACGCCGCTTAATTTATTTCTCCCTCATATGTCACCTCCAACTTTACTCCAATCAGGGGACAGAATTCAATTTGTTCCTATTTCTCCTAGTGATTACATAAAAAATAAGGGGATGCTGTAATGAGTGTACGAGTACTAAATTCAGGTTTGCTAACAACTATTCAAGACATCGGGAGATTCGGTTCACAAAAGTATGGTGTCATTGTTAGTGGTGCGATGGATATCTATTCATTGAGACTTGCAAATCTATTAGTTGGTAATAGAGAGAATGAAGCAGCACTTGAAATTACCTTATATGGAGCAACTCTTCAATTCGATGAAGATACAGTAGTCGCTATCACTGGTGGTGACTTTCTGACTACAATAGACGGAATAATTGTTCCTATTTGGCGGCCAGTTCTTATAAAGAAAAAATCTATCCTAAAATTTAATTCTGCGATTAAAGGATGTAGAGCATATGTCGCTATCGCTGGAGGAGTTAATATTCCTGAAATTATGGGAAGTAAAAGTACATATCTTCGAGCAAAATTAGGTGGATTTGATGGAAGAGCTTTGCAAAAAGGAGACATCTTGCCAATTGGAGACAGAAATAAGTTAAATAATGAAATAAAAAAGTATATTGAAACTAATACTATTTCTTGGTCAATTAATTTAAATGAATTGATAAGTTTCAAGTCAGATCAAACCATTAGAGTGTTAAAAGGGACGGAATTCGATCGGTTTGACAAAGAAAGTCAAAAAACTTTTTTTGAACATCCATACTCCGTTACATTACAGTCTGACCGAATGGGATATCGCCTTGAAGGCACTCCAATTTCATTATCGAATAACTTTGACCTTATTTCCGAAGGAGTTACTTTTGGTACAATTCAGATTCCTCCTAATGGACAGCCTATCATTCTAATGGCAGATAGACAGACCACTGGAGGATACCCTAAAATCGGTCAAGTAATAACGGCTGACTTACCAAGTCTTGCCCAGCTACAACCAAGAGCAATTATTCGTTTCAAGGAAATCACACTCGAAGAGGCAGAAAATATATTATTTCAAAATGAACAAATAATAAATAGAATAAAAACATCTATATATTTTAAAATGTTTAATTAGTCAAAGAAAAATCTCTATTCAAATGAAATAGAGATTTTTCTTAATTAATCTGTTACAGGTATGTAACAGGTGCCTGGCACCAAAACAATTGTGATAATCGTGAAAACTAAAACAAACATGAAAATCGTGAATTTCACGTTTTTCATGTTTGTTTGTTTCAATACAACAATTATTTTACTTTGTTATAAAATTCAACAAAGTTATTTACAACTTGATCAAGGAAAGCGATTGTACCTTCGTCCGTTAATTCGTTTTGCTCATTCATTTTAGTATGAATTGCGCCAATATATACTTCATTATTTGGAAGTAATTTTGGTTGTAATGTTGGATTTGTAATGATTTCTCTTAAATGCATTTGTGCACGTACACTTCCTAGTACACCCATTGAAGAACCTACTATAAAAGTTGGTTTGTCTTTCATGTCATGTCCGCTACGAGACATCCAATCTATAGCATTTTTTAATGCACCTGGAATTGAGAAATTGTACTCTGGTACTGCAAATAAAACTGCTTCTGTATTGCGAACCTTTAATTTAAAATCCATTGCACCTTTTGGTGGATTTTCTTCAATATCTGCACTAAACATTTCTACTTCATTAATAGACACGATTTCAATATCTAATTTATCCGCATAACGATCTTTCATATATTTTACTAGCTTTAGGTTATAGGATTCTTTTCTGTTGCTTCCAATAATTGCTGCTACTTTAATTGCCATCAGTAAATCTCCTCTTTCTGTTTCTAATCTATTTTATTTCTTGCTAAGAAATATTCTTAGCGAATTATGACGTTTTTTAGTATACCACTTGAATACAAATTTATGCTTGTCCTATGCTTAGTACTTCCATGCAAACAATTTGAATTCACTTTCAAAATAATGCATTCAATATTTTCTGAACATATTGACAAATTTTGAGACAACTATATAATTTAAATTAAACGTTTCCATCAAATGAAAACACTTTCCGATAGACGGAAAATGGAAATGTTTATCACTCAATTATGTATGAATTTTATAGTACCATCAGGTAATGGACAATGGGTGACGGTATTTCCAACCTTATCCTCCCTACTTCTGGGGTTCTAATGGCAACTTTAGCTTTATTCGGTATTCCGTATACAAAGTGACTAAAATGGTTTTCCCATTCGTAGGTATTTTAGTCATTATCTCTGTATCTTTTTTATTGTTTGCTCAATTCACAAAATATGGTCCATTTTAATTATTGGAGGTAATAATATTGGCAATTAAACAAGAATCAATTAAAGAAGAAATTATTAGCTGGAGAAGACATATTCACGAAAATCCAGAATTAGGTTTTGAGGAAGTTGAAACATCTAATTTTATTTATGAATTACTAGAAACATTTCCTAATTTAGAAGTTTCAAGACCAACAAAAACAAGCGTTCTAGCAGTATTAAAAGGTAAAAAAGTAACCGAGAGCCCTCTTTCTATTGCATTCCGTGCTGATATAGATGCACTTCCGATTGTAGAAGAAACAGATGTTCCTTTCAAATCAAAAAATGTAGGTGTAATGCATGCTTGTGGGCATGATACACACACTGCTATGTTACTAGGTGCTGCAAAAGAGCTTTCCACGAGAATAGAAGAAATTAGCGGAGAAATTCGATTTATCTTTCAGCATGCTGAAGAAGTTAGTCCTGGCGGAGCTCTTGGATTAGTAGAACAAAGAGTAGTAGATGGAGTAGATCATATTTTCGCATTACATGTAGACCCATATTTAAAATCAGGAACAATTGGAATGAAGGATGACGTATGGTGTGCTGCTATCGATGATTTTGAAATAACTATTATTGGTAAAGGCGGACATGCTGCAATGCCTGAAAAAACAATAGATCCAATTGTAATTGGTGCAGAGGTTGTAACTAACCTTCAACAAATAGTAGCTAGAAAAATTTCTGCATTACAAGTACCTGTTTTATCTGTTGTTGTCTTCCAAAGCGGAAATGTTTTAAATGTAATTCCTGAAACTGCATACATAGGAGGTACATTGCGTTCACTTGACCATTTAAGTCGAAATGAAGCAAAAAAATATGTCAATCAGATTGTCAAAGGAATTACAGAGGCACACGGAGCATCTTATAAAATTAATTGGATGGATGGATATGATCCAGTTATAAATGATAAAGAAACGGTTGCAATCTCTAGAAACGCAGCAATAGAAGTATTTGGGAAAGAATATGTTATTCATCAAGATAAACCAATGTTTGGTGGAGAAGATTTCTCTGCTTATTTACAAAAAGCTCCTGGTTCTATGCAATTTATCGGCATTTATAACGAAAAGCTTGGTAATGACTTCCCTCTTCATCACCCTAAATTTATGGTAGACGAGGATGCTTTACAATATGGCACAGAATATTTTGTTAAAATAGCTGAAAACATATGTATGAAATAAGTATAGCTAACAGGAGGTTACCCATAATCATCGGTAACCTCCTTTTCTATTATTACAAAGGTATTACTGGTGCCTGGCACCAGTAATACCTTTGTAATAAATAAATACACATAATTTGTTACATTATTTCGAATTCTCTAAATTATTGTAGCGATTCACCACTGTGGCGTGTTAAAATATATAAATATTTAATATATTGGAGGTTGGAAAAATCATGATGCAAGTAGCAGATGTGAAATCGATACAAGTAGAAAACGTGCTAATTGCACATCAATTCCTAAAAGATGTTGTGGTCCACACACCATTACAAAAAAACGAATATTTATCTGAAAAATACAATTGCACCGTTTATATTAAAAGAGAAGATTTACAGCATGTTCGCTCTTTTAAATTACGTGGAGCATATTACAAAATTAAGTCAATTGAGAATGAGGCTCGAGCGAGTGGTGTGGTATGTGCAAGTGCTGGGAATCATGCACAAGGCGTTGCATATGCTTGTGCACATTTAAGAATAACGGCCAAAATTTTTATGCCCCTCACTACACCTAAACAAAAAATTGACCAAGTAAGGATGTTTGGTCGTGAATTTGTTGAAATATTACTTTCTGGCGATACATTTGATGATTCTGCACAAAGCGCGATTGCCTGCGCGGAAGCAGAAGATCGAATTTTCATCCACCCTTTTGATGACCGGGATATCATTGCCGGTCAAGGAACAGTTGCTGTTGAAATTATGAATGACATTGAAGAACCAATAGATTTTGTATTCGGTAGTATTGGTGGCGGTGGTTTAATTTCTGGGATTTCTACTTATATAAAGAATCTCTCTTCTCAAACAAAAATTATTGGTGTAGAACCTGCTGGTGCTGGTAGTATGAAAGCTGCTTTAGAAAATAAAGGCCCCTTTGTTCTTGAAACAATCGATAAATTTGTAGATGGAGCAGCAGTTAAATGTGCAGGAAGTCTCACTTATGAAATTTGTCAAAAATATTTGGATGATATTGTGCTCGTTCCAGAGGGGAAAGTTTGTTCAACTATTTTAGACTTGTACAATAAACATGCAATTATTGCTGAACCTGCTGGGGCACTTCCTATTTCAGCGTTAGACTATTATCAGCACCAAATTAAAGGTAAAACTGTTGTATGCGTTATTAGTGGTGGGAATAATGATATTGGTAGAATGCAAGAGATTAAAGAAAAGTCATTAATACATGAAGGACTTCTATATTATTTCATTGTTAGCTTCCCTCAGAGAGCTGGAGCCTTACGGGAATTTCTTGATAAAGTACTCGGTCCAAACGATGATATTACAACATTTGAATATACTAAGAAAAATAATAAAGAAAGTGGACCTGCCTTAGTTGGAATTGAATTGAAAAATAGTAATGATTATATCAACTTAATTTCTCGAATGATTGAGAATGGATTTTCTTATAAAGAAGTGAACAAAGATAGTACTCTTTTCGATTTATTAATTTAATATAACTTAAACAACACTTGTGATACCAGTTCTCACAAGTGTTTTTATTACTGATTATCGGGTATTTTGTCGAAAACTTTTATATTTCATTCCTAGTAAAATACTTATTACTTTGATATAATCATTCTTGTATTATAAATATTCTAATCTAGGAGGAAATAGTCAATGACAGAGAATCAAGAAAACAACAAATTGACAACAGCAGCTGGAGCACCTGTAGTAGACAATCAGAACTCTATGTCTGCGGGACCACGTGGACCATTATTACTTCAAGATGTTTGGTTATTAGAAAAACTGGCACACTTTGATAGAGAAGTTATTCCAGAACGTCGTATGCACGCGAAAGGTTCGGCAGCATATGGTAAATTTACTGTTACTAATGACATTACTCAATATACAAAAGCAAGTATTTTCTCCGAAATTGGAAAAGAAACTGAAATGTTTGTACGTTTCTCCACAGTAGCTGGTGAACGTGGAGCTGCTGATGCAGAACGTGATATTCGTGGATTTTCAATGCGATTTTACACAGACCAAGGAAACTGGGATTTAGTCGGAAATAATACACCTGTATTCTTCTTCCGTGACCCACTTAACTTTCCAGATTTAAACCATGCAGTTAAACGTGATCCACGTACAAATATGCGTAGTGCAAATAACAATTGGGATTTTTGGACATCATTACCTGAAGCGCTTCATCAAGTGACTATTGTAATGAGTGATCGTGGTATTCCTGAAACATATCGTCATATGCATGGTTTTGGAAGCCATACATTCAGTATGATAAATGCTAATAACGAGCGAGTTTGGGTAAAATTCCATATGCGATCTCAGCAACCAATTAAAAACTTAACGGATCAAGAAGCAGAGACTCTTGTAGGGAAAGACCGTGAAAGTCATCAACGTGATCTTTTTGAAAGTATCGAAAAAGGTGATTTCCCAAAATGGAAAATGTATATTCAAGTAATGACAGAAGAACAAGCAAATAATATGCCTTATAATCCATTTGATTTAACAAAAGTTTGGTACAAAAAAGATTTCCCTTTAATTGAAGTTGGTGAATGGGAACTAAATCGCAACCCTGAAAACTATTTTGCAGAAGTCGAACAAGCTGCATTTACACCAGCTAATGTAGTACCAGGTATTAGCTTCTCTCCTGACAGAATGTTACAAGGGCGATTATTCTCTTATGGTGATGCACAGCGCTATCGTCTTGGTGTTAACCATCACCAAATTCCAGTCAATCAACCGAAATGCCCTGTTCACTCTTTCCATAGAGATGGCGCAATGCGTACAGATGGTAACTTAGGAGGAACACTTCACTACGAACCAAACAGTTACGGTCAATGGAAAGCACAACCTGAATTTAAAGAACCACCTCTAGCGATAAATGGTGCAGCTTCTATTTGGGACTTCCGAGAGGACGACGATAATTACTTTGAACAACCTGGGAAATTATTCAATTTGATGAGTCCAGAACAACAACAAGTATTGTTTGAAAATACCGCTCGTAATATGAATGGTGTAGAAGAATATATTAAAGTTCGTCACATTATTCATTGCTACAAAGCTGATCCTGCATACGGAAAAGGTCTTGCCGATGTAATGGAAATTCCTTGGGGGAATATCGAAGCAGCAATGGCTTAACATAATCTATACTGAGGGCTATCCTTTTTTAAAGGATAGCCCTATTTATTAAAATCAAAAAAGAACTGTTCTTAAGTCGAATAAGACTTTAAGAAACAGTTCTTTCTCTTTTTCATTCAGATAGAAGCGTACGGTCACTTGTTAACTTTTCACCACGGATTCGTTGAAACTCTTCCATTAGTTTTGCAATTGTTAAACCATTCTTCTCTACTTCATCAACTTCTAAAATAATTTGACCTTTATCCATCATAATTAATCGATTACCTAGGTCTAGAGCTTGTTGCATATTATGCGTAACCATAAGCGTAGTAAGTTGATCCTCTTCAACAAGTTGCTTCGTTAAATTAGTAATTAATTCTGCTCGGGAAGGATCAAGAGCTGCCGTATGCTCATCTAATAATAATATAGATGGCTTTGTAAATGTCGCCATTAAAAGTGAAAGTGCCTGCCTTTCTCCCCCGGACAACAAACCTACTTTTGCATTTAAACGAGTATCTAAATTCAAGTGCAACTTCTCAAGTGATTGAATAAAAAACTCTCTTCTCTTTTTATCCACACCGATTTTTAATCCACGCTTTTTATTTCTCGAAAATGCAAGTGCAAGATTTTCTTCTATCGTCATCGAAGGCGCAGTTCCTGCCATAGGATCTTGAAAAACTCGACCGATATACTGAGACCTTTTATACTCAGGTAATTTAGAAACGTCATTACCATCTATTACTATCTTTCCAAAGTCAGGTGTGAGTGCGCCAGATATCATATTCATCATAGTGGACTTACCTGCTCCATTACTTCCAATCACTGTGACAAAATCTCCAGCTTTTAATTCTAAATTAATTTGATCTAATGCAATTTTCTCATCTGCAGTTGCTTCATTAAAGATTTTATTTATCGATTGAAGTTTAAGCAAGATCATTCCCCTCCTGCTTTAAGACTTGAACTTCGGAAATAGTACGCTGCATATGACGTCTTGCTTTTCTTCTTTTTTCTCGTCGTTTATCAATGTATTGAGGCAATATTAGAGCAGCAATAACAATTATTGCTGTTATTAATTTCATATCCCCTGTATCTAATAAATCTATACGAAGGGCAAGTGCTAATACAATGCGGTAGACAATCGCACCAGATATAACAGCTAACGTAGTACGAATTATCGTCTTCGTTCCAAAAATTGCTTCTCCGATAATTACGGATGCTAATCCAATTACTATCATTCCGATGCCCATTCCTATATCTGCGAACTTTGCATATTGTGCAATTAATGCTCCAGAGAGCGCAACGAGTGCATTTGAAATTCCTAATCCTATGATGACTAAATTGTCTGTATTCGCGGAAAAGCTTCGAATCATTTTTTTATTGTCACCAGTTGCTCGAATGGCAAGACCAACTTCTGTTTTCAAAAACCAATCTACAATTAATTTGATGATCAATACTATAATACCTACTACAACAATTGTTCCCCATGTACCAGGAACGTACTGCACGCCAATACTTTCTAGTAAACTATTTATTGTTTCATCAATTCCTAATTTACCCCACCACCTATAAAATAGGCTAAACAAAGTTTCCGAATTTAAAAGGGGGATATTTGGTCGACCAATCGAATTTTCCGAAGTTAAACCCATTATTCGAAGATTGATAGAATATAAAGCAATCATCATTAAAATTCCTGATAATAACGGATTTATTTTCCCTTTAGTATGTAATAAACCTGTTAAGCATCCTGCAATAAATCCAGCAACAATAGCAGTTAAAGTTGCAAGAACAGGGTGGTACCCTAATACAATCATTGTAGCAGCTGTTCCAGCACCTGTAACGAAACTCCCATCTACAGTTAAGTCTGGAAAATCTAGCACTCGGAACGTTAGATATACTCCGAGTGCCATAATTGCATAAATGATTCCTTGCTCAACAGATCCAAATATAGCTGTAAACATAAAGAACCAATCCCCTATCTATTTAACAAATTCCGAATTCCACTCGTCTTTAACTTCTAGACCAAGGATATCAGCCGTTTCTTTATTTAGTACAAATCGTAAATTTTGAGGATATTGTACTGGTAATTCTGCTGGAGTACTCTCGCCTTTTAGAATTTTCACGGCCATTTGACCGGCTTGATAACCGATATCAAAATATTCAAATCCGAATGCGCCTAATCCGCCTCTTTTAACAGAGTCAAACTCACCAACCATCATCGGTAACTTGTGATCATTTGCAACAGAAACAACAGACTCTAGAGCAGATACCACTGTATTGTCTGTAATAATATACAAAGAATCTACTTTGCCGATCAGAGATTCAGTTGCTTGTTTCACTTCAGCTGACGTAGATACAGAAGCTTCCACTACATTTAAACCAACATCACTCATTTGCTCTTTCACTGCATCTACTTGTGCACGTGAGTTCTGTTCACCAGCATTAAATACCATTCCAACATTTTTTGCACCTAATTCATCTTTTAAAAATTTTATGGTACTTGGAATTGCTTCAGGTTGTGTATCAACAGTACCAGTTACATTACCACCTGGTTTTTCCATCGATTGAACAAGCTCTGCACTTACTGCATCCGTAACAGATGTAAATACAATTGGTATATCTTTCGTTACACTTGCAACGGCTTGAGCACTTGGAGTTGAGTTGGCGAAAATTAAATCAACACCAGAGCTCACTAAATTATTTGCAATCGTTGTATTTGAACTATTATCATTTTGAGCATTTTCCACTTTATAATCAGCATCAATCCCTGCATCTTCCAAAGCTTTTTTAAATCCATCAAATGCAGCATTTAATGATGGATGCTCTACAATTTGTGTAACACCTATTTTATATTTCTTTGTTTCACTACTAGAACTTGTTTCTTCATTTGATTTAGCAGTAGAACTTTGCTTTTCATTTCCTCCACAAGCAGCCAACAAAAGTACTGCACCAATTAGTAGAAAAGCTAAATTTTTAATTTTTTTTCTCATCTTTATAAAAACCCCCTAGTAAAATCATTTACACTAACGATTCAACTCGTTAAAGTGTCAATTTAAAGATATGTTACACTGCATTAGAAAGATAGTCAATAACATAATATTTCAGGTGCCAGGCTCCAATACAAACATGAAAGCTTGAACTTTCACATTTGCTTGAACATTTAAGGTATTATGCCCTCCTTAGTCGTATCAAAGACAACTAAAAAACGCATCAGCCTAGATAGCGATGCACTTTTTTTCGTTTTTTCTCCCCCAAAAGATAATTCACTCGAAACTAACGAAGTATCCTATGTTTAAGTTTAATTTTTGTACAAAGATTCTAGTAACCATATAAAAAACTTTCAACTGTTGTTAATCTATAGCAACAAGCTTCTTCAAATTTAATTGGTAATGAAAATTTAACGCTAAATTTACATTGACAACATTTCTCTAATTTATACTATAGATTAGATTACTGGGTTTGTTTTTAGGAGGATTTCATTATGACAATTGAAGATAATGATTTGCAGGATTTGTTTTCATACATTATAGAAGAAAGAGCAATTCAAACCGTTTTTCAGCCTATTATTTCTCTTCATAGTGGTCAAATATATGGATATGAAGCATTAACTCGAGGTCCTGAAAATACTGTTTTACAAAATCCTGAAAAACTATTTGATTATGCAATGAAAAGCGGTCAACTTTGGGAGCTTGAAAATTTATGTAGAGGAAACGCATTAAAACAAGCTCATCAATTAAAAGCGAAAGGGATTCTTTTTTTAAATGTAAATCCCAATATTATGAATGACCCTAAGTTCAAACAAGGTTTTACGAAAGAATTTTTAAGTAAATTCCATATGGATTCCGATTCCATTGTTTTTGAAATCACTGAAAGAGAAGCAATAAATAATTTAAAGGACTTTATTAACACGGTTGATCATTATAAAAAACAATTTTTCCAAATTGCCATTGATGACGTAGGGTCAGGCTATTCTGGATTAAATGTCATTACAGATGTTCGACCACATTTTATTAAACTAGATATGAAGCTTATTCGCGATATTGATAAAGATAGAACAAAGCAACTTCTAGTAAAAAGTTTGAGTGAATTTGCTAATTATTCACAAATACATATTATTGCTGAAGGTATTGAAACGAATGCGGAATTACTTACTCTTATCCAAATTGGTGTCCATTTTGGTCAAGGTTATTTCATTCAGAAACCAAATGTTGAAATTTTGCCTATACGTGAAGAGTTGAAAATGTTAATTGAGGAAGAAAGTTTAAAAAGAAATATGGTTAGCTCTGGTCGATTAACAGATACTTCCATCGAACATATTGCGACTCCTTTACGAACAATCTCTAGTAATACCCCTATTTTCAAAGTAAGCAAATTAATGGAGGCCAATGATGCCTTACCCGGTTTTTGTATAAAAGATGGAGATAAATTAATTGGCGTCATTACGAGAAATAAACTACATTTGAAATTTAGCGGGCCGTATGGATATAGTCTATATAATACAAAACCAATCACCGCAATTATGAATAGGAGCTATATGAAAGTAGATGCGGCGACCCCTATAGATGTTGTGGCAAAAATAGCGATGAATCGTGATCCTATTCATTTATATGACTTCATTACCATTACAAAAGAAGATCAATATTTTGGAGTTGTTACCGTTAAGGATTTACTCGAAAAAAGTATGCAGCTAGAAATTGACTACGCAAAACATTTAAATCCACTTTCTGAGTTACCTGGTAACATTATGATTGAAAAACAACTGCAAAAATGTGTTGATTCGCAGATAAACTATACCGTACTTTACTTTGATATCGATAACTTTAAACCATACAACGATGTTTACGGTTTTGAAAAAGGCGATAAGGTCATTATGCGACTAGCTGAAATATTAAAGGAAAATACCCAAACTGATGATTTTATAGGACATATTGGTGGCGATGATTTCATCATGATTGTACCATCTTCCAAAAGTCATGAATTTTGCGAAAAAATAATTAGAGATTTTGATGCATCCATAGAACATTTTTACAATGCACATGATTTACTAAAAGGAAGAATTATTTCAAAAAATCGGCATGGCATCGATGAACGATTCCCATTACTAACTATTTCCATCGCTGGAATCACTAACAAAAACGTCTTATCTACTTATGAATTAGCGGAAAAGGCAAGTCACTTAAAAAAACAATGCAAACAACTATCTGGAAGCAAATACCTGTTACAAGCACCTTTACAGAAAGATTCACGAAACTTTAAACACTCGCAATCGTTCAAGCATTCAAGATAAATTAATTACAAGGCAGTAATGATTTGTCGATTGAAGAAAGTTTGATGACTTTGGTTTTGATTTTTACATCATTTACTTTTATCTTTATTAAGTGAATCAATTTCATAATTCAAATTTAGAGCATAAAACACGAACAATAATAAAGTGAAATCTATGAATATGTATAATATACTCTTCATAAATCAACATGATTTCCGCTAAAGGCGGATGCTTTCTTACCTCTAGTCAAGAGTAATTTCTATAAAAAGCAAATTAAATATAGTAATCCATTCAACGAGTTGTTGCTTTCCGTTCCGGCGCTCGCTTTCCGCGGGCATGGCTTTAGCCTCCTCGTTCGCTTCGCTTCCTGCGGGGTCTCAAGGCTCATGCACCTGCCGCTTCGCTTTCGGTGCAGAAAAACATCTGCTATTGCCGCAGGAGTCGAGCACCTGCACTCCAAGCAACAATGAACACTGAACAAGGGAACTTAACAATAATCACCTTAAAATTAATTACTTTATTAGGATTTTCTCTTTCTAATTTGCATGCAAAACAGACCTAACGAATTTCAGTTTTTTCGCAAGGTATCCAACATACTAAACTGATTCAAATAAGGGTGTGAAGTGAATCGGTTTCCTTCTACGGGTTCTAAGATCCCCACGTCCGCTCGACTTCACTTCACTTCTACTATAAAAAAATAGTAGCACAGACCATGGCTGTGGTCTGTGCTACTTATGTTAGTATGTTTCCGCGGGGTGAGCGATGAGCCATCACCGCCGCATTCGCGTCGTTTGTAATGGCTCATCTTTCTCATTAATCCCGATGGAGTCGCCACCTGTCGCTCCAATCAATAAATTTAGTATTGTTTATGTTTTAATAATTAAATGCTATTTATGAAACTAACTAAGTGTCTTACATTTTAATTAGGCGAAAAAAGCATCTGCCATAGTGGTGATGCGTTTATTATTTATTGAAAATACAATTTCGGATGCTTTGTACTTCTTTATAATTAGAAGCTATTTACTTTCTTTAAGTTTCACCAACTCTACTCATTTACGCATTGAATCTAAAATTATTAAAGCCGCATAAACCATGGTGGTTATGCGGCTTACTAATTTATTTGTTCCAAATTATTTTACTCTTATTGGATTTCCCTAGTAAGACAATTTTTTCTATACTCGAGAAATTTCCATTCATAACGATGTTGTCCTCGGATATTGAATTCCCCAATTCATTTACTAAGGTTCCCCTAAGTTTTATAGAGACTGTTTTGTCTTCTGTAGTATAGTCATAACCAGTGATCATTTGTCCACTATTTGGATTAAAAGCTTTAATCAGAATTGTATTTTCAGAAACATCCACATTATCTATACTAAGCCATTCTATATCCTGGGTAATTCCACGAAAAAAATATACAATAACTCCTACTACAACTACCAAAGTAAAAACACCTACTAATCCCAATACAATCTGAGAGTTCGACTTCTCTTTACTCATTAATAACCTCCTTCATGTACCCTATTCCTTTATTTTACTTTTAACAACACAAAAATTAAATGAATTACTTCCCTTTAATTATTTGTACTCAAACCTTCAAATCCCCGTATTTTGTTTAATACAATTGAGCAAAAGAAAAAGCACCGCTAAAAGCGATGCCAGAATAAATTAAAAATATTATTTATGTTATTTTCTTATACAGTAGTTTTTTCTTTTTTAATTTGTTTACTTCGAAGTTGACCACATGCTGCATCAATGTCTGTACCTTGTTCCATGCGAACACCACAGTTAATACCTTTATTTTTTAATGTTTGGAAGAATGCACCGATAGATTCTTCGGAACTACGCTGATATTGGCCATGTTCATCTACCGGGTTATAAGGAATCAAGTTCACATAAGATAAATGACGTTTATTTTCAAGAAGTTTCGCTAGTTGTTGCGCTTCTTCCACATGATCATTTACATCTCTAAGTAGGATGTATTCAAATGTAATTCGTCGGTTAGTTTTTTCTAAATAATAGTCAACCGCAGCCATTACTTTTTCGATTGGGAACGCTTTATTGATCACCATAATACGTGTACGAAGCTCATCATTTGGCGCATGTAAAGATACCGCAAGATTTACTTGAATATTTTCATTGGCAAAGTCCATAATTTTTTTCGCAAGCCCACTAGTAGAAACCGTGATATGTCTAGCTCCAATTGCAAGTCCTTTTTGATCGTTTACAACACGTAAGAAACTCATTAGATTGGTGTAGTTGTCGAATGGTTCGCCAATTCCCATAACCACTATGTGGCTAACACGTTCGTTCTTGTTCAAATTATCTAAATGCTCTTGTACTTTCATAATTTGACCAACGATCTCTCCAGAATCTAGATCACGATTTTTCTTAAGTAATCCACTTGCACAAAAACTACAGCCGATATTACATCCAACTTGAGTTGTTACACAAACAGAAAGACCATATTTAAATCGCATTAACACAGTTTCAATTAGATTTCCATCTTGCATTTCAAATAAGAATTTTATCGTACCATCCGCAGATTCTTGCTTTACAGACTGTTTCAATGTTTGAATGACAAAATTATCCTCTAATATTTGAAGACATTCTTTGTTCACATTATTCATCTCTTCAAAGCTTTGTACTCTTTTAATGTATAACCAATCCCAGACTTGTTCCGCTCGGAATTTCTTCTGTCCTCGTTCTAATAACCACTCTATTAACTGGTCCTTTGTTAGACCATATATCGATTTTTTCATGTATATTCCTCATTTCATTCGTATACAATTCGCCTATTATACTATAAATGTTTACATACGACAATTAATTATACCTAAAATGTCTTTAAAAAGATATTATTTTGTTTTTCTAAAAAACATAATATTTTCTTACTCAGTTACTGTCCAACTACAGATACAAAATTCGCTTGCGGTTAAATGTCTTTGAAAAGTTTCATTTCTCCTAAATACACCCAACAATAGCGCGAGCGTCGTCCGGATCAACGAGAACTGTAAAGACGATGCTCATAAATGGATTCTGCCACTTTTCGTTTAATGGGCTGTTCTAATGTAGCTTTCTCAACACTTTGTATTCCCTACCTAATAGTGGTTAGTGTTGATGGATTAATTTCAGTAGGCATTGAATAATATACTAATACACTTAACTATTACTTTGATACAAGATTAAGATGCAAAATGTGAATTGGAGTTGTTCAATATGTATAAGAAGAACAAAAAAATTATTTCTCAAAAAAAAAGGCATGCATACTTAAAATTGGCAATGCTAATAATTGGAATTTTAGCATTTTTGCCTTCTAGCTTCTTAGAAACAAATTTTTTGGATTATGAGGACAATAGTAGCAGAGATATTGCAATGAACGTCATGAAAATGGCTAGCGATAGGTTTAATAACTCTTTAGATCAGCTTTTAATTGTTTCATATGAAATTGAATCCATCGATGAAGAAAATGGAGAGCTCATTTCATCAGTGGTTATCGCCTACACAGTTTTTGGGGTACCTTATGCCGAAATAATAGCAAACAAAGATGGGGCATATGTAAATAAAAAATTACTCTTCAATCAATAAGAAAAGGAACTCAAATGACTTCCTTTTCTCTGATTTACATATAAATTGCATTTTTACAAAGAGGTTTCTACCTCATGCTCTCTTATCCAATCACTGTAACTACCAACATATAATTTAACGTTATCATATCCAGCTTCCTTTAAGCTCCCATACAATGGCGCAGCAGTAACACCACTTCCACAATAAGCAATAACAGGCTTTGTTAAATCCGTTAAACCACTCAATTTTTCTTTTAAAGCATCTTGTTTCAAAAACATTCCATTCTGTTTTAATTGCTCCCAATCAAAATTTAGAGCAGTTGGAATATGTCCCGCCACAGCATCTATTGGCTCATTTTCCCCTCGATATCTAATAGCAGAACGAGCATCAATTAATTGAGCCTCTATTTCACCCGCAACAATTTTCTTAACCGTTTCTATATCAATGTATTGTTCATCTTTCCAATTCAACGTTACATTCGTATGGGGATAATTTGGTACTAAATCGGAAACCGGAAGAACATTTTTTGCTTCTTCATATCCTTCACGAAGGACATGAATATTTGAAAAACCTGCCCATTCTAATAAAAAATATGCTCTTAATGCAAATGGTGATCCACCTTGATCGTAAATGACAATAGAATCATCCACTAATAGTCCCGCTTGCTCTACAAGGTTGGTCATTTTATCTTTTGAAATCATAGGATGACGACCGTATATACTTTGCATATCGGACAAATCCTTTTCCAAGTCCCAATAGATAGCCCCTTCAAGATGCCCCGCTTCATACATCACTCGACCTGCATCCCCATTTCCAAGCTCAAAACGAGTATCAATATAACGGACATTTTTTGCACCAAAATCTTTCAAATCGATAAAAACTTTACTCATCCTATTATCACCCTTCTTTTGTAATACTTGAGTAGATTTCTTTCCATTTTTCAAGAGTTGCTTCTTGTTCCAACAATTTACGCTCCGCATCAATCTGTGTAATAGATTCATTAAGCCATTTCAAACGAATAGATTCCGTTTCTGCATCGACATATTGCTCTACCCATTGAGTAAGTCTTTCTTGCTCTTTATTCAAATAGCTTTGAGCTTCTACTTTTGTTTGATCAGACAAAGCATCCCGCAGTTTTTCTTTTTCATTTTTTTCGAAGAATGATTTCGTATTTTTAAAATAAGATTTGACGTTTTCGAATTTAGCTATTTCATTAAAAGGACCTACAAATTGTAATAAATTCCGATTTTCACTCTCATGGGGTGTAAATGTAAAGCTGGCATTCCAATCTTTTAATACTCGCAATTCTTCTTTTTCCAACTGTTTTACTTGTTTTTGAATAAATTGCAATACCCGGAAATTAGTCACTCGCATTTCTTGTTCTAAATCAAATCGCAGCATGCCAAGTATATCTTTTAACGCTACTTCTAATGCCGTATTAGCAGGTGTATTCGTAAATAATGAAGGATTATATGCCTCTTTAAAAAATTCGTTAAAACGATAGTACACACGTTGCAATAGATAATATAACAACGTTTCAAGCTCTTGTTTTGCTTCCTTCATGACAACTGAAGACAATGAGTTAGCGTAACGCTTACGTATATTTTGTTCTTGTTCTCGCAATTCTTTTAGCCTTGCATCTTTTCTAGCAAGATTCGTTTCCGTCTGTTCTATTAAAGTATACAATTTTGTCTTCTGACGAATAGCTTCCTCATCTAAGGAGGTGACAGCAATTTGCTTTAAGTCCTTTTCCAAAAATCGATGGAAAGCTTTTTCAAATTGCACCATTCCTTCGTGTAGTCCTATATGGTCCATCTTTTCTTTTAAAGCTTGTAAACTAGAAACCCCATATACTCTTGGGAATCGAATACCAAATCGTTGAAGTTCACCCTGTACATATTGCTTTACGAGATTGGCTTCTTCTTCCGTATCTGCAAGATCAATTGCATTTACAACGAAAAACATTTTATCTAGTTCAAATGCATCTTTTACTCGCCCAAGCTGTATTAGAAACTCTCGGTCCGCTTTCGCGAATGCATGATTAAAATAAGTCACAAACAATACAGCATCAGCATTTCGAATATAATCAAAAGCAACACCCGTATGTCGAGCATTAATAGAATCTGCCCCTGGCGTATCAACTAAAGTAACTCCAAGTCTCGTCAGTTCACAATCATAATAAAAATCAATAAAGTCGACAAAACAACTCCTAGATTCTTCTGCAACAAACTTTCCAAACTCTTCACCAGAAACTCGAAGGACTTTTCCTAGCTGATGTTGAAAAGTTGGATATCCCGTATGAAATGCTGTAATAAAAGACTTATGCACTTCTGCTGTCACAGCTTGGCTCATCACCATGCTCGCTTGATCATAAGCTTCTTCTAATGACGTAACGGTTATCCCTAGTTGACTATAAGCAAACGATACGTCTTCTAATAATTGTTCCTTCGATTTGAAAGTAACATCTGCAGTATTATGCGGATGTTTTTCGGAAACAGGATGAATTTTGTTAATAGCAGCAGTTGTTGGGTTCGGTGAAACTGGTAAAACATTTGCTCCCATTAATGCATTTGAAAAACTTGATTTACCGGCACTAAATGCCCCAAATAGAGCAATCGTAAATTGCTGCTTTTCTACTCGTTTTGCCTTTCGTTTAATCACATTGGCTGCTTCTTTGAAAGCTGGAAGTTCTTTTAATGCTTCCGCAATTTTATTTGCCCGATTTAAAACAGTAACTGGTGAAAGTAGTATCTCTTCTTCAGTCTTTTCCAAAGAGGATGATATTGTTTCTATTCTTTTTTCCTTAACCTCCAAAGAAGGATCGTATTCGGTAATGGAGTTTCGGAAATTTTGTCTTTCTTCTTCCCATTCAACAATTAATTGATCTCTTTCTCTTCTAAGAGCTAAATCTGGCGTTTTTATCGCTAGTTCAAATGAATGGAGTTTTGTATCTATTCCTTCTATTGTATGAATTGCCAACATCTTTTCATTTAAAATTTGTGTTTTTTGAGCAATTTTTTCTGTTTCCTCTATTGGATGTTCATTCATAAAACGCATTGTTTGATCTTTCCAACTGTCTGTTTCTCGAATAAAATAACGTGTAACCGCATCTTGAACACGATTTGCATAATGTAGAATTGCATCACCAGTTGTACTAGCTCCATCATGTAACGGCTCACTAATTAAGGTAGAAAAGATATCGAAGACTTTCTCATCTATTTCATTCGTTCGTTCAGTTGTTAACAGTGAAACATCCTTCAACATGCCTTTCATTAATTGTTTCAAATGAACCGTAATGTTTGTTGATATTACCTTTTCAAGTAATTGTCTTGCTTCTTCAAGCCTTCTTAGTCTTTCTTCTTCTGTTTTCTTTTTGCTTCCTAAAAATCCTACTTTAAAAGAGCCCTGCATGCTTTCTGCGAATAATTTGAGGGAGTCTCGCATTTCATATGGCATTATAGAGGCATTTTCTAAAATATCTTTCCGTTTTTCTTCAAAAGCTTTTTTCCAAAGAGTTAGATCCTGAAGTTCTATCTGCTTTTGAGATATTTTTAATTGTTCTTTTATCTCTTCTTTATTAGTCCATTCATCTTCTGATAATTGATCTTCAAATGTTTCTAAACAAATTTCCTTTTCATCTTCTAGAAACTGCTTATGTTCATCCTTTAACTTCTCAAGAGTAGCATTTGCAGAAGTAAGAAAATAGTGTTCTTTATTCTGAATTGAATGTTGGACGATTTGTTGTACTTTTAAAAAGTCATTATGTACGAAATTTTTATCTTTTAAGGATGTATAGAAAATATCTTTTGGCTCGACTGCCCAAGCTTTAAATGCGCTCGATACTGACTGTTTAAATGCATCAAACGATAATTCTTCTTCTCGGTGTTTGTCTACTTGGTTCACTATTAAATACACATTTTCGTTGTAATGAAGTAACTGCTTTGTAAATTGAAAATTAAGCTCTGACTGTACATGATTATAATCCATCACATAAAAAACAATATCCGCCAGATGAAGTGCAGATTCAGTAGAAATTCGATGAGCATCATCTGTAGAATCGACACCTGGAGTATCCATAACTGTTATCCCCTCAGGCAAACGAGATCCTGAATGACCAATTTCTATTTGAGAGACTTTACTTCCGTCTTTTGAGTATTTTTTTACCAATTGAATATCATAATGACCTGAAAATTTTACAGGTGCTCTGTCAACAAAGTGAACAAGCGCATAATTTTCAACCGTCTTTTGTACAGTCACAATATTTGCGGAAGTTGGTATCGGACTTGTTGGAAGTAAATTTTCATCAACTAATGCATTGATCATACTAGATTTACCAGCTGAGAAATGCCCTGCAAATGCAATTGTAAACGTACCTTTTTCGAGTTTATCAGCAAATAATTTTGCTTTTGCATATCTTTCTTCATCTTTATCATGTTGAAACAAAGTAGCAAGTAATGCATTTTGCTCTTTTATATTATTTAGCTCTTCAATATTAACCATTTAAAAGTAGATCTCCTTTATAATTCGACAATATATGCCTATCATAGCAAAAATATAAGGAACGCAAAAGCGTTCCTTATATTTTTTGCGACGAGCTTGCGCAAGAGCACATTTTTTAACACAAAAGTATTCTTTTGAACTTATCAAGTTGTAATAAGCATAAAAAAAGATGACTCAATTTGCCTTTCCTAAAGAAGAACAAATGAAGTCATCAATGTTTAATACTGTTATTTTGCATGCGGAGTTGTTGAGCGTAAAACATAAGCTGTAACCCCACTATATAATAAGATTGTTGATGCAATTAATAAAAGAATCATACGAATCGTCCCTTCAATTGAACTTGAAATTCATTCTCATTTAAATAATAGCACAGTATTTCGACATTTTCTACATAAAGTATTCATTTAGGATCACTTTTATGATAAAATTAAGCCATCTTTACTAGATGGAGGGAAAGAATGAGTGAGTCAAAACACATACAAACTATACTAAATGGAACAATACAATCATTAAAATCTGTAATCCCTCTTACGATGGAAATAAAATCCCCTTCTTTAATGGTGCAACCATTTGAGCAAAAAGAAATGGCTGTTCTTATAGGGATAATTGGGGATGTTAAAGGACGAATAATTATAGATTCTACTGCCAATTGCTTCTCATCTATTGGTGCTACTATGTTTGGCATGCCACTAGAAGGTGAAATGCTAGAATCGTTTACAGGTGAGTTAGGAAATATGATTGCAGGTAATTTATGTACTTCTGTTGCGGGAAATGATGTTGAAATCGACATTACCCCTCCTACAGTAATTGTTGGAACCACTAAATTATTTGGCTTCCAGCATGCTTTTAAGCTACCTGTCGAAATATCTGGCATTGGTGATTTAATGATAATCTTAACAATTGACGAATAATTACTTACAGGGACTTTCACTTAGAGAAAGTCTTTTTTTATTTGTTTACGCTTCTCTTTTCTTCACATTTAATTCACATTATCCCCTTCAATTGTGACATTTATCACATCATCTCACTCTATTTCTATTTATTATTAATTACACAGGAACTCTTTCCCAGGAGGTGTTAGTAAATGTCGAAAAAACACGAAAAAAACCCGGATTTGAAAGGTACATTGTATTCTGTAGGATTTTTAGGTGCATTCATTTTAGTTACTTGGTTCTTGGCTTTTTACTTGTTTATTGATCGATTTTAACTCCAATAAAATACTTCTATTAGGTACGAGTTTAAAATTGATAACACTTTATAGGTTATTCTATTTATTCTATCCGCTTCTGAAAACAGAATTTAAAAAGATTTCTATCTGAAAGAAATTAAGTTGTATTTAATTAAATCGGAGGTTTAAAATGATGCATATTCATAAGTATGAAAAATGGTGGTTAATATTTGGTGTTAGCTCACTTGTATTATTTTTAGTTGTGGTTGGTTTTAGTGCATTTCATTATGGCTCTCACCCGCCAAGTGCAAAAGTGTATGTTGATCCTGAAAGAGTGGACGAAATTGCGCCATTCAATAAGCCTGGTGTCCATAAAGTAGAAGGTAAAGACTGGGATTATGAAGTTGTTTTTGTTGCTTCGGCATTTTACTATAATCCTCCTGAGATCGATATTCCTTTAGGCTCAAAAGTTAAGTTTATTGCAACTACAAAAGATGTAGTGCATGGCTTTGAGGTAGCCGGTACAAATATTAACATGATTCTTGAGCCAGGTTATGTATCTGAATATGTAACAACAGTCGATAAAGCTGGTGAATACTTAGTATTATGTAACGAATATTGTGGACTTGGGCATGCTTCCATGACTTCCATGTTAAAGGTGGTAGAGTAAAATGACAACAATTTCAGAAAGAGCAAAAGAGCTTGTAAAAGTTGATAAGAGAGATGGGAAATTAGCACTTGCACATATATATGTTGCATTTATTGCATTAGCAATTGGAGGTCTCTGTGGTCTTTTACAAACATTAGTCCGTTCCGGTCAATTAACGCTTCCTTGGGGAATTAATTATTATCAAATTTTAACTGTACATGGTGTTTTACTTGGTCTCATTTTAACAACATATTTTATTTTTGGTTTTCAAATAGCTGCAGTAAGCAGAACTTCCGGAACATTAACAGACAAGCAACGTTTATTAGGCTGGATTGGTTTTTGGACTATGACGATTGGAACTGCATCAGCTTCAACAATGGTGTTGCTTAATAAAGCAACTGTATTATATACGTTTTATGCACCATTACAAGCACACTGGATATTTTATGTTGGATTAGCACTTGTTATTGTTGGTTCGTGGATAGGTGGATCCAGTCAAATTTTAAAATATGTGGAATGGCGTAAGGCTAATCCAGGACAATCAAGTCCCCTTCTTACTTTTATGGTTGTTGTGAACTTAACAATGTGGATTATATGTTCTTTAGGTGTGGCTGCTGAGGTTTTGTTCCAGCTAATTCCTTGGTCTTTAGGATGGGTTGATAAAGTAGATGTATTACTGTCACGTACATTATTTTGGTATTTTGGACATCCTCTTGTTTATTTTTGGCTATTACCAGCATATATGATTTGGTATGTAGTTATTCCAAAAATAATTGGTGGAAAAATTTTCTCCGATTCTCTTGCTAGATTATCATTTATTTTGTTCCTTTTATTTTCAATTCCAGTAGGATTTCATCATCAATTAGTTGAACCTGGAATCAGTTCTTTTTGGAAATTTTTGCAGGTGGTCTTAACTTTAATGGTAGTTATTCCTTCCCTTTTAACTGCTTTCTCGATGTTTGCAACTTTTGAAACTCGTGGACGTGCATTAGGTGGTAAAGGATTATTTGGATGGGTAAAACAATTACCATGGGGAGATGCACGGTTTGTAGTTCCTTTTATCGGAATGGTTGCATTTATCCCTGCCGGTGCGGGTGGTATTATAAATGCTTCTCATCAAATGAACCAACTAATCCATAATACGATTTGGGTAACAGGTCATTTTCATTTGACTGTGGCAACTACAGTTGTTTTAACTTTTTTTGGAGCATCCTATTGGCTAATCCCTCACCTTACAGGAAGAGTCTTTACGAAACAAATGAATCGACTGGCAATAATTCAAGCTATTGTATGGACAGTTGGGATGTCAATCATGTCAGGTTCCATGCATATCGTTGGATTACTTGGAGCCCCGCGTCGTTCTACTTTTTCTACTTACGGTGATTCTGCTCAAGCAGCTGAATGGATTCCTTACCAAATTGCGCAAGCTGTTGGAGGAACAATTCTTTTCATCGGTATAGTATTAGTACTGTATATTGTTGCAAACTTATTATGGTTTGCTCCTAAAGGAGAAACAGAATTCCCAGTGGGTGAAGTTTCAGAGCATGCAGAAAAAACTCCGATGGCACTTGAAAACTGGAAAATTTGGCTGACTGTTTGTATTGTATTAATATTGTTTGCCTATACAGTTCCTGTTATCGATATAATTCAAAATGCACCTCCGGGTTCTATTGGATATAAGTTCTGGTAAAATGAAAATCACCTCTTGTTACTAACGAAGGAATTGAAAAAGTAGAGTGTGGAATAGTTTATATTCCTCCTCTACTTTTTCATTTTTAGGGAATCTAATTTTATAATATCCACCGTGAACAACGAAGTCGATAAAAGTGAATTCAATAGAAGTTGCCGCAATTTCTTGTGTAGTTTGGAGAAGCTAGAGGTAAGCATCCTAAGGCGGAGTAGTTATAAATACAAAGCAAGATCTTTATTTTATAGGAAAAATTGGGCAAAAAGACGCCTGTTCCTTTTAAGAAGAGTAATTTAGAAATGCCGTTGATTTCCGCCATAGCGGACGCTTTTCACGGGCATGGCTTTCAATCTCCTTGTCACTGCGTTGAGGGCAATGAAAAAGTGTCATTCTAATAATTTGCATATAAATTATTAATAGCTACTTCCCGGATTTAGCGCTTTGGCATTCGCTTTCCGCGGGGCGAGCGACGAGCCTCCTCCTTCGCTTCGCTTCGTGCGGGGTCTCGTCTGTCTCGCTATTCCCGCAGGAGTCTCATGCCGCCGCACTAAACCCTTTTATAGGAAATAAAAATGACCTGCGAGCCATCATCTGATTCTACTCACTCAGAAGTCTCCGCTTCCACTTCAAACAACTTGTGCACTACTGGAGATGGATAGATTGGTGAGAAGAGATAGAAAACAACTGTTAAAAAGGAAATAGCTTCCGATGTATACACAGAAAAAGCCTCTCCGCTTCTTTATACGTGGATACTACCTATTTTTTCTCCGTTTCCGCTTGCTTTGATAAACAAAAGAAAGTTACAGTTCATTAATTGGACGAAGTATATCCTTTCCTTTTTAGGAATGTTAATTGGAGTGGAAGGAGGCGACTCCTAGGAGGTTTACTTGCCCCCTGGAAATGTCCGCCTGGGGCGGAGATCAACCTGTACATGGCATAAAAAATTATGCTGTAAAAAAACTGAAGTCAAACTCAGTTTTATCGAGTTTGACTTCAGTCTGAGATAACTAGGCTTTGAAGGCATAGTTATCTTTATATATTTTATAATTGATATATTTTCGTATATTTTTCTTCTAAATAATCAGCAAGGTAATTGCCGTTTAGACCTTCCCCTGTCGCATCTTTTAATATTTCAAGAGGTTTTTTCACTGCTCCATATTGATGAATATTTTGTGTAAGCCAATTTTTTATTGGAGATAAATCTCCTTTTTCAAATAGCTCATCAAAGTTTGGAATATCTTTTAACATTGCAGCTTTTAACTGAGACGCGTACATATATCCTAAAGCATAAGATGGGAAATAACCAAAACTTGCCCCTGCCCAGTGAACATCTTGTAGAATTCCTTCTGCATTAGTCTCTGGTCGAACACCAAGATATTCCTCATACTTTGCATTCCAAATCTCTGGTAATTCTTCTACTTTTAAATCTCCATTGAATAAACCCTTTTCAATTTCATAACGAATCATTATATGAAGTGCATAAGTTAGCTCGTCAGCTTCTATTCGAATTAAAGAAGGCTTCACTTCATTAATTGCGCGTAAAAAGTCTTCCATTGAAACGTTTTCAAATTGCTCAGGAGAAAAACTTTGTAATTTCTCATAGTTTTGTTCCCAAAACTTCGGATTTCGTCCTACAAAGTTTTCATAAAACAATGACTGAGATTCATGAATTCCCATAGAAGCTCCGCCAGATAAAGGAGTTCCTGTTAGCTCTTCACCTACATTTTGTTCGTAAAGTGCATGACCACATTCATGAATTGTTCCAAATACGGCAGAACGGAAATCTGATTCATCATATTTTGTTGTAATTCGAACGTCTCCACGATTTAAACCAGTAGCAAAAGGATGAACTGTTTCATCTAGTCTACCAGCATCGAAATCATAGCCTAATTGTTTTAGTATATCTAAACTGAATGCTTCTTGTTGCTTTTTATCAAAATGTTTGAATAAGAAATCTGTTTTTGGTTGGTTTGGTGAATCCGAAATTTTCTTCAATAGAGGAACAATACGATTTCTTAAGTCACCAAATACAGAGTCCAATATTTCCGTAGTAATTCCAGGTTCATATTGATCTAAAAGGACATTGTACGGATTACCATCCTTAACTCCCCAAAATTCAACGAATTTCTTTAACGTTTCAACCATTTCTGTTAAATAAGGTTTGAACATATCCCAATCATTTTTAGATTTAGCTTCTTCCCAAACAGATTCGGACTTTGACTGAAGAATTACAAATTTTTTATATTCATCAGCTGGGATTTTTTTACTTAATTCATATTCTTTTTTTACTTCTTCAAATACACGTTTAGTTACTGTATCTGCAGAATCAATCGTAGGTTCTAACTCATCTAATAATTGTTTTAAATCATCTGATGTAGATAGATTAAAAACATCTGTTGCAAGAACACCTACAACTTCAGAACGTTGATCTATGCCTTTTTTCGGTGCACCAGTGCGCATATCCCAGTATAAAACCCCTAGTGCTTCCCTGTATGCACCCATCTTTTTTACAAAGTCTAGAAACTGCTGTTCAATTGTCAAAATTATTTCCCCCTTTTTCCATCCATTTTAGCTTACCATAAGTTTATTAGCGCTGAATAGATGTAGGCAAAATATTCACAAAACGATTTTCTGTTTTAGCCTCTTCATCATTTATCAGAATATGAATTTCTCCAAAATCATTTGAAGTTCTTATAAGCCTTCCTATCCCTTGTTGAAGCCTTAATAACATGAAGGGTAAATCAACTTCCTCATATGGGTCATTTGAAAACTTACGCTTTGCATCAAATAATGGGTCAACAGGTGGGAATGGTAAATCAAATATAATGACTCTCGTTAATGCTTTTTCTGGTAAATCTAGTCCTTCCCATAAATGATAGGAACAAAGAGTAGCAAAGTCTCCATTTTGAAACTCTTTCACAATTGTGGAAAGTTCTCGATCTCCTTCAAACACTATATCCATTGTTGGATCGGTTGAAAATCGGAATTGGTCCATAGCTGCTTTCGATTTAAATAAAATCAGAGTCTGTTGTTTTTCTTCTAACAATTTATGAACTTGGTCCGTTTTCTTTTCTTGCTCCATTTTATTAACATAGATTTTCATCACTTCATCATAATCAAAAGGCGATGCTACAGAAAATGATTGGTATTTTTCAACTCCTAAAGAGTCTGCAATATACGTAAAATCTTTTTGAATAGATAATGTGGCAGAAGAAAAAATAATAGGCATTTTAGAAGAGAATAATTTTTCATCTAATATATCTGTAACTAAACGCGGCATAATGATTAGAGTTTCATGTCCATCAATAATTTCAAGCCATTCTACTCCATCCCCTTTTTCTGTGAATAATCGTAAAGAGAAAGAATATTGTTCTAAAAATTCCTCAACCATTCGAAGTTCATATTCTGGAATAGTAAATAGTTCAGATTCGAAAACAAACTCTTCCAGTAAGTCATCAGTGATTTTTATGGCTTTTTTACATGTTTGAATAAGTAAATCGGATTTTTTTATAGTCATACGCTCACTATCTTGTGATTTACTGTTTTTTCTGATTAAACCAAAAATATCATCATGCGTTTCTTGTAATTGCTCCATTAAATATAATGTTTTTTCTCTAATACCATCGACCATAATTCTTTCCAATAGTCGAACAAGCGTCTCGCTTTGAACTTCATATGTGAGTGCCTTTTGTGCTGCAAATTCCAATAGATGACCTTCATCTAATACTGTCATCGAAACTTCTGGAAGTAATGGTAGTTGTCCTTCTCGAATTCTCGATTCTTTCGTCCAAATATGTTCCATTAAAAACTCATGAGAACAAATGATTAAATCTGACGACTCTCGGTAATTTTGTCTATGAATTGTTTGGCCACATCGATTTCTCATGTCACAAACCATGCATTGTTGAGTAGGATGATAATTCACTTTTTGCCAATCTTCATCACTTACATGAGGAAATTGACTACGCTCCCCATATGGATATATTTGCTGAAGCGAAGAATGTCCATAGACAAAATCAGGAATTAGATCCTCTATTTCCTCTAAGAAATATTCATTGTCTAAATCTTTTTGGGCGTCTTCTAATCGCTTCAAACATAAATACTGATTTCTAGATTTTGCCAAGCGAACGTCAATTTTAATATCTAAGTAATTTTGTATTTTAAATATATCTCCTGCTTCTTTTACCAATTGTTCAATCAATGTCTCGTCTGCACAAGCTATCAATGCAGGTTTTCCAGTATAACGTGCGTATGAAATTGCTGGTAATAAATATGCTATTGTTTTTCCAGTACCTACACCGGCTTCTGCAAACAAAACGTTCTTTTCTTTCAACGCTTTTTCAATTTGATATGCCATAAAAATTTGTTCATCACGGCATTCAAAACCTTTCTCTGGTAACTCATCGTACAAAACATCTCCCATCCAATCACCTAATGATTCGAAGAAAGAACGGTCTTTTGATAATTGAAAAGGTAACGCTTTTTTCATATATTAACTCCTCCAAAATAAAATAAGAACGGAAAGGAGATATTCCCTTCCGTCAGACTGAGACTTTTGTCCTCATCATTTTAAAATTAATCTTCTATTAAGATCGTTTACCCCAGAATTGATAATAATCTGTCCGTATAAATCCATTAAAGAGTTTTCGTTTTTTTGTTGCTCTTTTACCATATAATTGTTCGAAGTTTTCCATTGACGACAACATGTAAACGGACCAAGAAGGATATTTTTCCATTATATATCCTAAGTCACTGATTAATTTCTCGATTTCTTCGACTTCTCCAATTCGTTCACCATATGGAGGATTACCAATCATGACACCATCAGTTAATGTCGTAGAGAAGTCAGTTGCTTGCATTTGTTTAAACTTAATAATATCTGCAAATCCGGATTCAAATGCATTTTTTTCCGCAACTTGAACCATTTTATGATCAATATCAGAACCAATAATTTGTAAATCTTGATCATAATTTGCAAGAGATTCTGCTTCCTCTCTTACATCCTCCCATATTGTCTTAGGCATCCATGACCATGCTTCACTGTGAAAGTCCCTGTTAAATCCAGGTGCAATATTTTGCCCAATCATAGCAGCCTCTATCGCAATTGTTCCAGAACCACAAAATGGATCTACAAAAGGACGATCTGGGTTCCATTTGGAAATTTTCACAAGAGCAGCTGCAAGTGTTTCTTTTAACGGTGCTTCCCCTTGATCTTGGCGATAACCGCGTTTATGAAGGCCAGCCCCGCTGGTATCAATTGTAATGGTGGCTATATCTTTTAAAATACTAATTTCAAGTTTATAAGTAGCACCTGATTCATCCAAAAAACCAATGCGCTTATGGGCTAATTTTAGTCGTTCTACTACAGCCTTTTTTACAATTGCTTGGCAATCTGGAACACTAAATAAAGTAGATTTGACTGATTTCCCTTGAACAGGAAATGCAGCATCTACAGGTAGAAACTTTTCCCATTGTACTGCTTTTGTTTTTTCAAAAAGCTGATCAAAAGTCTTAACAGGAAACTGAGCTGCCACTATTTTTACACGGTCGGCTACTCGTAACCATATATTAGCTCTAGCTATTGCTCTCTCATCACCTTCAAAATAGACTTTTCCATTTTCCGTTGTTGTCTCATATCCTAATGCTTTGACTTCATCTGCAACGATCGATTCTAACCCCATTGCTGAAGTTGCTACTAATTTAAATTTTGTCATAGTACATTCCTTTCTTCCTTATGAATTTCCCATAGTTCAAAGAAATCCAATAGCTCATTACTAGGAATTGGTCTGCTATAATAATATCCTTGGATAATATCACAATCCATTTCTTTTAAAAGCTTTACCTGATCCTTTGTTTCTACACCTTCTGCTACAACTTTAATATGTAATCGATGTGCCATCATAATTATGCAATCTACAATAGCTTGTTTATCTTTTAATGATGTTATTTGCTTTACAAAGCTACTATCAATTTTCAAATAATTAAGCGGAAATCGATTTAAGTAAGCTAATGAAGAATAACCAGTACCAAAATCATCAACAGAAATTTTAAAACCCATTTTCTTTAATTTGATTAGTTTTTCGACAATTCCCTCTGCATCGTTCATAATTGTCCGTTCCGTCAGCTCTAATTCCAATTGATTTGGACTACAATTATATTGCATAAGGATTGCATTTATTCTTTCAATAAAGTCTTCTTGTTGAAAGTGTAAAGATGCAATGTTCACTGAAACTAAAAGATTATGCATCCCTTTATTTCGCCATTCAATAATATCCAAGCAAACTTTTTCTATAATCACTTCACTCAATGGAATGATTAGCCCTGTCTCTTCAGCGTAAGGGATAAATTCTCCTGGAGATACAGCCCCCAATTTATCATTTTGCCATCTTACTAATGCCTCTACACCAATAATTTCCTGTTTCTCTATTGAAATTTTCGGTTGATAATAAATATGGAATTCCTTTTTCTGAATAGCTTTTCTAAGTTCTGATTCAAGAAACAGTAATCTTTTAGAATCACGCTTTAATTCTTCAAAATAAAATGCATATTGGTTTCGGCCATTTTGCTTGGCAAAATACATAGCTTTATCTGCTTTATGTATTAGTTTTTCAGCACTTATACCATCTTGCGGATAAATACTAATTCCTATACTAGATGTTATATATATTTCATCTCCATTTATATAAAAAGGCTTGTTTAACATCTTTATTATTGTTTTTGCGTAATTAGCAGCTTCTTTTTGATGTTGAATATTACTTAATGTTAATAAAAACTCATCTCCACCATATCTTGCAAAGTAATCTTTTTCATGAACAATTGAATTAATTCGATTAGCAACTTCGGTCAAAATCAAATCTCCTGTATCGTTACCAACAGATTCATTTAACTGTTTGAACCGATCTAAATCAATGAATAATACAGCATGTATATTATCGAATTGTTTAGAACTATTAATAAGATCACTTAAGGATTCATTAAAGGAATTTCGATTTGCAATATTTGTTAAATGATCCGTAAAAGTAAGCTCTTCTATTTCTTTTTCTACAGTTTTTTTATGAGATATATCTGAGAAAACTCCAAGATAGTTCGTAACTTCACCTTGATCATTTAAAATATTTGCGATAGAGAGGTGTTCTGGATAAATTTCTCCGTTTTTCCTTCTGTTCCAAATCTCACCACGCCATACACCATTTGATTTTATTGCATCCCACATTTTTGTATAAAATTCTGGATCTTGTTTTCCAGATTGTAAAATTCGTGGATTTTTCCCTCGAACCTCTTCTAACGAATAACCAGTAACCATTTCAAAGGAAGAGTTAACAAGTGAAATGTTCATCAGATGGTCTGTAATCATTATGCCTTCAGTAGTTGAATGAAAAACTTCGTCCACTAATTTATTTGGATACAAATAAAATTGATCTGGTGGTTGCTTTTTTTTCATCACAGTATACCTACTTTCACGAATGATTAAGAAAATAATTACATTCCCTCACTATGTATTTTATATTTAAAGATATTTATTATATAAGAATAGAAAAGCTCTCCTAGAATGGAGAGCTTTTTAATCATTTAATTTTAGCCACTCATACATTCAATAAGCCATGTTTTGTCTCTACGGTACTCAAACGGTGCTTTACCTCGTACGATGTAGATGGCAATCATCTATCTACAGAATTTCTTCTGTTCTTCTATCCGTTCAATTCCTTCAAGAAAATGCCCCTACCATAATTTGGGTTTCTCACTCGTGGGGTTTACCTCGTTCCACCTGTAAAGTTTCCAATACAGCTTCGTCACTGTGGCACTTTCAGAGATTTTCAGCCATATCCTAATGGACTTAGGCCTTCATCCCGCCGTCAGCTAATCTAGCTGCCTTAGTTTATCTTTTCACTAAGCACGAACACTACATTCATCGCAGAATTGTGTGAGCATGGACTTTCCTCTACAATGTCTAGCATTGCAGCGATTGCCCGAATATATAAGTGGTATTACTATTATAAACGATGTTTGGACTAGTTACAATGCCAATGAATTAATATAATTATTCGTACAATTTACTTCCAAAAACATGTTTTTCTAAATGAGACAATCTTTTTAATATATCGAAATTAGTTGCCCCTGTTTGTGGAGCTTGTGGAACTCTTTTAGGAACATCTGCTAATTCATCTCTTAATTGTTTGTTTTCTAATTGAAGTTGGGAAATTTGTTTCTCAAATGCCTCATAATCTTGAATAATATCATCTAAAAAGATATCAACTTCTTCTTGGTTATAACCTCTTAATCCTGTTTTAAATTCTTTCTCTAGGATATCTGAAGCTTTTAATTTCATTTCCATATTATATCTTCCTTCCATCTGCAATTCGCTAACAGTATTATAGCATAACCATGTCGATTAATGGAGTATTTTAAGGCAATACAACGCGCTTTTTGTTAACTTGTGCGCTTTCCCGGGAAATATTTAATTTCCTAGTTATTCTCACTTTTCTTTTTTGAATATCTTGCTTTAGCCTTAATAGCTTTAAAGGTGACAATTCACTTACGATTTTCTCCATATAGACTGTGCATTGTAATGTTATTTCCAAAGCTAATTCATAATTTTTCTTTTGATGTTCATATAATTTCGCCAATTCAATATAAACTTTCACTCGATATTTCCCGTCTATTTCCTTTAATGACATTTGAAATGCTTGAATGCTTTCATCAAATAATTGGTTTCTTTTTAAATGTAAGCCTACATAATAATAAGCTAAGCAAGCATCTTTATTGGAAAAGTGATTAACTACAAATTGAAACCACTCGAAACTTGCTTCCTTTGTTTTTAAATCTTTAAACCACTTTCCAATATTCGTATATGTTAGGGCAGATTCCGTAGCTTCTTCTTCTTTTAATAGGTCCACCGACAATATATACAAAGTAATCAAGGAAAGAATATCCCATTCATTATGTTTAAGGACTTTCATTAAGTTAGTTGGATTTCCACTCTTGACTGCATCAAAATAAATAATAGGAGCTAGATGACCAGGGATATCATCTTTTCTTACGAAACCTAACTTCTGTTCTTCCACTTGTTTCAACTTGAATCTCTCCAGTTCACCTTTCCAAATTCTTTTGGAGGAGTGCATTAAGTCAATTTGTTCATGTTGAATTAGTTTTGGTAGTATGTTTCGGTTCATCGTCCAACGAGTTTGTAATTGCGGAAGATCAAAACTTTTTCCGTTATACGTAATAATAGTTTGTACATCTTTCCAAAAATCTGAGGCATATAAAAATGCAGCTTCATGACTAGGATCTGCAAGTACAAATTGACTTAACAGAAAACCTTGATCTACTTTTTTTAATAGTCCATTTAAAAAAATGAGTACACCTGTCCCTTTTAAACCAGTAGTTTCAGTATCATAAAAAGTAAAAGAGTAATTTGAATCTATTGTGAGTGGATGATTTGGATAGTTTTTGTGCATATAAGCTATCGCACTTGAAAGTTTGCTGAGTGCAATATTTCCATGTATATGCTGTTCCGAGTAAAAGGTTTCTTTTACAAAAAATAATCCGTGTTCATTTTGAATTAACTTTAATCCTGCATTCATCCATGCATTCGTATAAAATGGAACCTCATTGCTCGGTTCTATTTCTTTTGGTTGCTCTTTTATAATGTTCTTTTTTACAAGACCCTTCATTTGCATAAGTTTTTTTTCATATGACATTATTAGTTACCTGTAGATAGTAAAGTAATTTCAATACTTCTATTTTCAAATTAAACGATGCATCCTGTGCACCTATACAAGCAGGACATCCATTTGCACATGAACAATTTTCCACTTGCTTCGTTACTTTTGGAACTAATTCATTCCATAAATCAAACATTCTTTCCGATAAACCGATACCACCTGGATAACTATCATATATATAAAAAGTTGGTTTTTCCTTATTTATAGATTTTACTTGAGGGACAACATGAATGTCCTTTGCATCACAATGAATGAACAACGGTATAAAAGAATGCAATGCATAAGCAACCCCTGTCATAGCATCCGATAGCAAAGTTTCTGTCCAATCTTCTGGTTTCTTGAAGCTAAACCATGTAGAAGAAGTATGCAATTCTATAGGAGGTAATTGAATTTTTCCTGATCCAATATTATCGTGCGTATCAAATTTAATTTTTTTAAATATGGTTGGTTGTGCCAGCACTATAATATCTCCAAAATGCAATGTTCCAAAATTAGCTTCTTTTTCTTTATCCTCACTCAACACCTTTAACTCTATAGCAATATTGGCATCTGTAAAATAATCTACATCTACTTCTCTTACAAATGCTTTCTTTTCGTCCCAATCTAGTATTTCCACTTGGAATTGGGTTCCTTGATGTAGATAAATTGCTTCTTCATGAAGAAGAGTCATTGCACTATACTGGTCCATCTCACCAATTACTCGTGTTTTTGCTGGTATTGACTGATCAATAATAACGACGTTTTCCTGAGAGGCAGATCGCAAACTAATATTGCTTGCAGGGAAACTTTCTGACATCCAATGCCATTTCTCTGCTGTTTTTAATAATACGCCTTCCTCTTCTAAGAAAGATAATAAATCCTGCACATTAAATTCAGCATATAAATCCATAGCAGTGAATGGTAACTCAAAGGCAGCGCACTTTAAGTGATCCATTAAAATAATCATATTATCAGGGTGGATTCTCACTTCTTCTGGAGATTGGCCTAAAAAGTATTCTGGATGGTTCACAACATATTGATCAAGTGCTGTAGACTGTGCAACATATATTATTAGAGCTTCGTCTTGTCTTCTCCCTGCTCTACCCGCTTGTTGCCATGCACTAGCAATATTTCCAGGGTAACCAGTCATAATGCAGGCTTGTAATTGCCCTATATCTACACCTAACTCAAGTGCATTGGTACTTACAACAGTTCGAATGACTCCTTCTCTTAAACCTTTTTCAATTGTCCTTCTTTCAGATGGTAAATAGCCGCCTCTATAACCACGAATTGATTGATCGTTTATCTTTTTACTTACCATTGCTTGTAAATAGGTAACAAGCATTTCTACTCGAACTCTGCTTTTAGCAAATACAATTGTTTGGATCCCATTAACATATAACTCCTGCGCTAAATCTCTTACCTCTAATATTGCACTCCTTCTCACATTAAAAACAGGATGAATTATTGGGGGATTATAAAAGACAAAATGTTTTCTACCGGCAGGTGCACCATTATCATCGATTAATGTATGCGATGTATTTGTTAATGATTCCGCAAGTTCTTTTGGATTTTTAATAGTTGCGGAGGTACAAATAAACTGGGGATGACTACCATAGAAAGCACAAATCCTTTGTAAACGCCTAATAACATGTGCAACATGACTACCAAATACACCTTTATATGTATGAATTTCGTCTATCACTATATACTTTAAATTTTCAAATAAAGACACCCATTTAGTATGGTGAGGAAGTATTCCAGAATGGAGCATATCTGGATTTGTTAAAACAATATGACCTGACTTTCGAATTTTCTGTCTAATTCCAGGCTCTGTATCCCCATCGTAGGTGAAACTTAGAATCTCTTCCTCGCTAGCTTGAATAAGAGCGTTTAAATCACTTTTTTGATCTTGTGCTAATGCTTTTGTTGGGAATAAGTAAATGGCTCGCGAGGTAGGATCGTCTAAAATAGACTGAAGTACTGGAAGATGATAACACAGAGATTTTCCAGAAGCCGTTGGAGTAATTGTTGTATACGATTTTCCAGATAATGCAGTGTCAAAGGCCAATCTTTGATGCATATATAATTTTTTCACTCCGCGGCTAATTAATGCTTTTTGTATTGAAACATGCATTTTATCTGGAAAAGGTGCATATTTTGCCTGTTTTTCTTCTGTTGAATGAACATGTAAAATTCTATTATTTCTATTTCCGTCTATTTTCCAATCATCTAATAATTGTCTGATGCTTTTTTTCTTATGCAAACTCATCACCCACTTCCCTAATAGCTTGTATAATTGTTTCAATTGTATATTTTGATGAGTGAACCGATTTTAAAAATCGCTTCTTACTTGTTCCTTTGTAATAGGATTGAACAATAAATTGCTTCATAGATTCTTCCAAAGAATCCACCTGAGTTGGATGAACATATTTTGGACGTTTCGTCTGTATCCACTTTCGAACAAGTTCTTCCCATTCTTGTAACAATGCATCAATTTGATATGCATGTGGTTTAACGTCATTAAAAAAATCTGGATCTTTATCTATTTCTCTATAAGTTTCAAAACGGATGATACAATCATCACATTCTTTTAATAGCTGCGTACTTAATTTTAATAATGACAAAGTAATCCCTCGCCTTCTAGTAATAGTTTAGCAAATTCCAAAACATAATACTAGCTTCAAACGAACATACATTCTTTATAACTTTTTTTCAATTTTTTCAATCTTCGCTAGAAGTTGAAAAGATGATTTACTAAAGTTCTCCTTAAATTTATCTTGTTCGTCATGTAAACGATTTTCCAACAAATACTCTAATAGTTCCAATTGGTCAATTAAACGTTCAATTTTATTCATACTAATTCCTCCCTTTTTAGAGTATGTTCCTTCTTTCTATGTAAATACCTTCCCTAACGACAAACGTTCTCTCAAACGGACAAAACTAGTGAAGTGTCGACATATAGCCATAGCTAATTGAAGACAAAATGGACTGACTATTTCCAAAGTTCTTTGGACGAAACATCTGCTCCTGCGGATACTCGTCAAAAAAAATTTTGGCTACACTATTACAGTTGGTTTTCCAAATCCCCATTTTCGGTCATCTTTTGGCGGATGTTGTCAAGTCACCCTCTTGAAATTTGCGAGGAAATGATGCGTTTGTGTTTGGATAATTAGAGAAAAAATACTTCCCACTCTTTTAAAAGCTTCTGAAGATACCATTTCGGAAGCTCTTTTTTCGATGGATACTCCTTATTTTTTTAGTTCCGCTTGCCATATGGATAAGCAAAAAAAATACAGTTCATTAGTTGGACAAATTATATTCTTTCTTTTTTAGAATTGTTGATTGGATAGGTAGAGTGCATGTCTTAGGGGATTAGCAAGCAAATCAAGACAATGCCCTTGCGAATAGAAAAATTAATTTTCTTCGACGAACTTGCGCAGCTTTCAAGCGTCCTTACAGCGGAAATCAGCCTGTTCCCGGGTAAAGCGAGTGATTAGCTTCTGAAAACCTGATATCCTATAAATTAAGAATATAAACCTCGTTTACTCGAGTTTATCTACATTTAAGTATTGTCATATACTCGATAGAACACTTTGCAACTAATAAATAGTAGGAGTATAATATTTTAAGATTTTGCTCGTAAGTGAAACTAAACCGGTAAGCTTATCGTCTAATTAACTTGTGATAAACTAATAGCATAAAGAGGTGATCTACTTGGCTATTCATTATCCAAACGGAAAAGTATACACGCCAAAAAAAGAACAAATAAGAATAAATAAAAAGGATTATTCTTTTAGTAATAGGGGTAAAACGTTGGAAGATGAGTTAAGTGACGCTAATGACTTTTATCTTTCAAATGATATAGCTGTAATTTATAAAAAACCAATTCCAATACAAGTAGTAAAAGTTGATTATCCAAGTAGAAGCAGTGCCGTTATTAGAGAAGCATATTACAGAACTCCTTCTACAACTGATTTTAATGGTGTGTACCGAGGGAAATATATTGACTTTGAAGCAAAAGAAACGGAAAATAGAACAGCATTTCCTTTGAAGAATGTTCATTCACATCAAATGGAACATATGAGAAAAGTAATGAAACAACATGGCATTTGTTTTTTACTTGTTCGTTTTTCAGCATTTGATCGTTATTTTTATCTTCCATTTGAACAATTAGAATTGTTTTGGGATAGAATGCATACAGGAGGTAGAAAATCTATTGCTTTAACTGAGTTTGAAGATCTAGCAATAGAGATTACCCCAAGATATACGCCAAGAATTGATTACCTAAAGATAATTGATAATTTGATCGTATAAAGTGAAAGTGAGGAGACGTTTATGAGTGAACAAAAAAGAACTCGTGAACAAAGAAGAAAAGAATTAAAACAAAAAAAACATTCAAAAAAACCTGTGAAAACATGGATTAAACGTATTATTGTTACCGTCTTAATTGTTGGGGTACTAGGACTAATTGGAGGAGGATCTCTTTTTGCTTATTATGCAAGCACTGCACCAAAGTTAGATGAATCTTCTTTAAAGGATCCTATAAGTCCAAAGCTTCTTGATGCAAATGGAGACTTATTCGCAACTGTTGGATCGGAGAATCGGGAATATGTACCCTATGATGAAATCCCACAACAAATGAGAGATGCAATTATCGCAACAGAGGACTCTCGTTTTTATCAACACAATGGTATCGATTTCTTGCGATTAGGAAAAGCAGTCATTGCCAACGTGACTGGAGGATTCGGAGCTCAAGGTGCTAGTACGATTACACAGCAAGTAATTAAAAACTCTTTCTTAAAAAACGAAAAAACATTAAAACGAAAAGCACAAGAAGCATATCTTGCTTTGCAACTGGAACGTAAGTATGACAAAAAAGAAATCTTTGAAATGTATTTTAACAAAGTATTAATGTCAGGAAGAATTTATGGATTCGGAACTGCTTCTGAATATTTCTATGGAAAAGAATTAAAAGATTTATCACTAGATCAGTTTGCTGTTCTTGCTGGTATGCCGCAAAGTCCGAACAATTATAATCCTTTTAAAAATCCGGAGCTTGCTCAAAAACGTAGAAATGTCGTTCTACATTTAATGAACTTACACGGCAAAATTTCGGACGCTGAAATGAAAAAAGCACAAGCGGTTCCAGTAGAGAGTTCTTTACTTCCTGAAGATCAGCGCATCGCTAAGAAGAATTCTAAATACGATGCCTTTATTGATGTTGTATTAGATGAATTAGAAAAAAATGGTGATGGTGATTCCATTGCTGATGGTATAACAATTTATACGACCCTTCAACCAAATGCTCAGAAACAAGTAGAAGCGAGTCTTAACTCGAATATTTTCCCGAATAAAGACATTCAAGCAGGTATCGCTGTTATTGATACAAAAACGGGAGCAATCGCTGCAGTTGGTGGAGGACGAAATTACGGAGCAATACGTGGATATAACTATGCGCATGATATGAAACTTAGATCTCCTGGTTCTACTATCAAACCATTGCTTGATTATGGCCCAGCAGTAGAATTTTTAAATTGGTCAACCGGACAAACAATTGTAGATGATAAAATTACGTACACTGGATCTGATCAAGTAGTAAGAAATTTTGATGGAAAATATAAAGGTGCTATGACTATGCGTGAAGCACTTTATAACTCTCGAAATGTACCTGCAGTAAAAACGTTGAAAGAAGTAGGTACAAAAAATGCCAAAGAATTTATTAATCGTTTCGGTATTGATATTGGTAATGTAACAGAAAGTAGTGCAATTGGTGGGACTTCAAAATCGATGTCACCAATTCAGATGGCTGGAGCTTACGCAGCCTTTGGTAATAATGGTGTGCACACAGAACCTTACTCTATTAATAAAATTGTCTACCGTGATGGAAAAACAGAAAAAAATTATCGTCCGGAGTCAGTTCCAGTTATGAAAGACTCTACCGCTTATATGGTGACAGATGTCTTACGAGATGTTTTAACAAAAGGAACTGCAACACGAGCTGCGATAAGTGGATTAGATATTGCGGGTAAATCTGGTACATCCAACTACGATTCAAATCAAATCAAACAATGGAACTTACCAAGTAGCGCTTTCCCAGATGTTTGGTTTGCAGGATACACTACAGATTACTCCATTGCGATATGGTCTGGTTATCCTGATATAAAAACACCAATGACTACAAACGAAGAACGATATTTACCTCAGCACCTTTTTAAAGAAGTGATGACTAATATTTCAAAAGGAAAAAATACTGGGCGCTTTAAAAAACCTAATTCAGTTGTTGAAGCAACCATCGAAAAAGGTACACATCCGCTTCAATTAGCAAGTGAGTTTACACCAGATGATTTAAAGAAAACAGAGTTATTTGTAAAAGGGACAGAGCCAACTTCTGTTTCAAATATTTACGAAAAGCCTGTACTAAATGCTCCCAATAATTTAAATGTGGAATATGATGAAGCATCTTCATCTGCAACATTAACATGGGACTTCGATAAACCAAAAGACAAAGAAGTGAATGTTAAATTTGAAGTATCAGTCTCTATTAACAATGGTGAAAATCAAGTACTTCAAACAACTGAACAACTAGGTTTAAATGTGCAAAGTTTAATTCCTGGAAGTTCGTATGTATTCACGGTTACTGCCGTTTCTGATGACGTTCGTAGTGATCCAGCATCTATTTCGCTTACTGTAAAGCCATTAGAAGAACAACCTATAATAGCCCCACCTGGCGAAACAGATGGAAATGATAATCCAGGTGACGGGAATAAAAATGGTAACGAAAACAATAATGGAAATAATAACGGAAATGGCAATAGCAATGGGAATAACAATGGAAATGGAAACAATAAAGGCAACGGGAACGGAAGTGGTAACAATTCAGGTGGAGACCAATCAGGAACAACACCTGATGATACTACAAATCCTGATGGTACTACTGGTTCTGACGATAGCTCCAATACAAACCCATAGTTTATTTTATAAATGGCCGATCCTAAGTCGAATTTCTCGACATAGGATCGGCCATTTTATTTTTTCAAGCTAAATTTATGCAAAATACAAGTGCTTTGGGCTTCTCTTTTCGCTACAAAAAGTCTAACTTCTCAAATGGTGAAAGCTTCGTATTCTCAACTGAAAACAACCATTTCTCCATATGAATAGTTATTTTTAAGTGACTAATGTAAATTAAGAATTAGCATTAGTCATTTTATACTCGGATGTTCTTAATCCCTATATTTCATATCAAAACAAAATTTTGTATTACCAATAAACTTGGATCTTTTCGATTAATTTTCTAATACACTATTTATCGACTTGAATCTTAATTGAAATTGGTTCAACATCCATCTTAATATTTAATGCAGCATAAGATCCGATTTGATCAATTCTTCCCCAGAATCCTTCTGTTAAATTGGTTTTTCTAAATGTAAATTTAAAACCATTTCCTTTTTTGTCATCATCCATGTCAAACCATAACGCTTCTGCTTTAGTTGCTTCATTATCAATTAAATCTTCTGTTAGAACCGTTTTCAATACTTGCTTTCCAAAGATACCCATTGCAATTGGATTTTTACTGTAATATTCGATTCCTTTAGTCGTTTTATGAAAATTATTCAAAGCAAAAGTTCCGTCCTTTACATTGAAACGATCCCCTTTTTCCAAATAATGCATTGTTACATTGTTCATGGCAAAGCGTTTCCCTTTTGGCACTGTCGACCCTTGAAGATCAACAATTATTAAACCACTTGCACCAACGACTTCAATACTGTCGTCTGCTCTTGTATAAACCATTGCCGAATTTTCATCTATTCCAAATCCATATCGTGTTTTGTTGTATTGAGTTGCAACAAGTAAACGACCAAAACGGCCACGTTCTAGAAAATGCTGGTCTACAATCCCATGAGTAAAGAATCCTAAACCTGTAGTAAGAAAAAGTTGATCATCATCAGTTTCCTGATCAAAGTTCTTAAGAATATGAACCCCATCAGTTAAGGCTCCTACGCTAGTTCCTGAAGCAATCATAGGGTTACTCATAACTGCAGCCCCAGCACTTGTTCCACCAAGGACCGCCCCGTTTTCATATATTTTTCTAATAGCTTTTAATACGACTGTATCTTTCCCGTCTGCCGTCACTAGTGTTTTAATATGACGTAATTGGTCACCGCCGACAAACCAAATCGCATCAAACTCTTCTATTTCTTTCGCAATTTCAGTACTGTTTCCGTTATCCTTCCAAGTCGATTCGTCAACCTCCTTAGTCAAAGGGTCATCGATTAATGCAATTGGCGCCGTATAGATGTTTTCTACTGGGACGCCGTAGCGGACGAAATCTTCTTTGTATCCATCAGAACTTTCAATCGGAACAGCGCTTGCAGCAGGGATTATCGCAATCTTTATGTCCTTTAATGCTTTCCCTTTGTATTCTTGGGCCAAGGTTAAGAATTTTTTGTAAACTACCTCATTATCGGAGCTTAATGCACCGCCTACAATAACAAGAGAACCAGCAGTCTTTGACAAACTATTTTGAGTTGCTTCTACTTGAAATGAAAACATGTTTATGGCAAACATCGATAAAACAAGGACAATAATAAACGAAAATTTTCTCAACATTAGTCCCTCCATTTTTTCTTATTCAAATGTCCCTTTGACAATTGACACTTTATTTTGAACCATCAATTGCCCCTTTGCAATGACACTATCTATTTCAAGTGTCCTTTTGTCTAGTAGTACAATATCAGCATCTGTTCCTTCTTGTATTCTACCTTTATTTGGCAGTTTGAGCACTTTAGCAGGATTTAACGTTATGACTTGTAGTGCAACTTCTAATGAAATTCCTTCATCTAGGACTGCGTCTCTAACCTCTTTATATAAAGAAGAAACAGATCCCACTTGAAGACCAATTAACTCGCCGTTTCGGTTAAATGTAGGCAAACTTCCTTGGCCATCAGATGAAAAGGTAATTTTTTCGATTGGTACCCCTTCATCAAGCATCTTCTTTAACCCTGTACTGGACTTTACTTCTCCTTCCTCTAAAAACTCCGGAACAGTACTCGTAGTTAAATCAACGTATCCTCCATTCAATGCATATTGAATTCCTGCAGTAAATAATTCCTCCGTCCGATTTATATGAGTCGGATGAAAATGAGAAATAGGAATATTGGTTTTTTTGACAACTTCCTCTAGTAAAGAAAGCTTTTCTTCCCCATCACCGACATGAATTTCCAACAGTCCAGCTTTTCCTGATAAAATCCCTCCGTTTCGTGCAGCAGATGCAATTTTTGCAATTTCACTAAACGTTGGTTCAGAAGATCGATGGTCAGATATGGCAATTTCTCCGACCCCAATTATTTTGTCAATAAAAATAATATCTTCTTGTATCTTGTTTGTTAATGTTCTTACTGGCAACTGATATGAACCTGAATGTATATAACATGTTACACCTTCTTCTTCTAAGCCCCGCGCTTTTGCGAGCAGACTTTCCATTCGTCGTGTCGTTCCATCTGTTCCAAGAAGTCCAATAACCGTAGTAATTCCCGCAGTTGTTAAACTAGTTAAGGTCAATTCAGGGGTTCGAGTCTTGAATCCACCTTCCCCACCTCCGCCAATGATATGAACATGGGCATCGATAAAACCAGGTACAACCAGCTTTTCAGAAGCATCAATCACCTTAATCGGAACAAAATCTTGTGGATGTTCAATGATTTCTTTAACGTAGCCGATTTTACTATCAACTATTAAAATATCTTTCCTTCCTAAATAATGAGGTGCGTACACTTCACCATTTTTAATCAACGTCAGCACAAACTTTCTCCTCCTTGGTTACTTTATCGATGTTAATTTGCTAAAATGGACCGTAATTTATCGCATGAGCAACAATAACTGCAATTAAACCAATCACAAATTGGATAATGACTAGCGGAAAAACCCATTTCGCCCATTTAGTCCAAGGAATCCCTGCAATAGCTAAACCAGCCATTAATGTACCAGCCGTAGGGAAAATAATATTTCCAATCCCGTCGGCAAATGAGAATGATAAAACAGCTGTCTGTCTAGTAATATCAAGCAAATCAGCTAGCGGTGTCATAATTGGCATTGTTAACATTGCATGGCCGCTTCCTGAGGCTAAAATAAAATGAATCACAGTTTGGAAGCCATACATACCGATTACACTAATCGTTCCTGGTACATGCTTAATCGCTTCTGATACTCCATGAAGCATAGGGTCGACAATATGCCCTTGACTTAATACGACCAATGTCGCTCTCGAGACACCGATAATTAGAGCACCTGTTATTAATGCAGCAGAGCCACTCATAAAGTTTTTCACCATATTGTCAATAGAGAGTTTTCCAACAATCCCCACTACAATTGTTAAAATAATAAATAAGGCAGCAATCTCTGAAAGATACCACTCGAATTTAATGACGCCATATGCCAAAACAACATAGGTTAATAGAAACGCTCCAAGAATCAGCTTGTGTTTGGTTGAAAGATTTATATTGGATTTCAACAGTTTATCTGCAGCTGACTTGTCGTAGTTTCCGTAAAACCCTAATTCAGGGTTTTTCTTCACCTTCATCGCATATCGATAAACAAATATAACAGAGACAAGGTAAACCACCACAAATAATACTAAACGTAGTCCTATTCCTGAGAAAAGTGGCAATTCTGCAATCCCTTGAGCAATTCCTACTGTAAATGGATTCATAACAGCTGTTGTAAAACCTGCAGCTGCACCAAGTAATACAATAGCCATACCAGTGATCGTATCAAATCCAAGGGCTAGTGCCAGCGGAATTAATAGAGGGATGTAGGCAAGTCCCTCTTCCGCCATCCCCATTAACGATCCCCCTGCTGCAAAGAATAACATCATGATAGGAATTAATAGCTTTTCTCGTTTTTGCAGTTTTCTAGCCATTGTAGCAATCAAAACATCAATTGTACCTGTTGCTTTAAGGACACCAAAAAAACCACCAATGATTAATACAAAGAAAATAATTCCTCCTGCTTCCACCATCCCTTTATGGATAGCTTTAAACATATCAAACGGATAGACTGGTGAGGATTCAATCCATTTAAAGGAGTCTGCTTCTACAATAGTCCGACCATCTACTTCTACACGATTGTATTCCCCTGCCGGTAAAATAAATGTTAAAATCATGGCTGCTACAACAACAAAGAATAATAAAGCAAATGCATTGATTTGAACCGGCTTTCTATTTGGTTTAATCGGTTCAACATTTTTACCCAATTGACTCATCTTCTCATCTCCCTTTTTTATTTTTAATGCCACACTCTTAATCTATATGCAATTTTTGTGCCAACTTAAAAAACGCAATAATTCTGAAAATTAAATCGATTAATATGTATAATTGGTCTTTTTTGGTTCTGTTTGGTGGTATAATTTAACCTAAAAGAACACCATTCAAAAAGGAGATTTCGATGATCAAACAATCGATCACATTAATTGCAGGCAGTATCCAAACGAAACAAGTCTTATATGAGCAACTTCAACAATTATTGGGAGACTATGTTCACATTACAAGTTTTGCAACAATGAACGGACTTCCAGCTCAATTGACTGCTGATTTTTTTCTATTCTCATCTGAGGTTACTAGAATAGAAGCAAATGAGATGTGCCATATATCGTGCAAAGAAATGATTGTAGGAAAACGAACGGTCCATCATCAATTTATTGATCAACTTTTAAAAATCCCACAAAATTCTAATGTGCTGATTGTTAATGATGATGATTTTGCTACGATTGAGCTAATTGAATCTCTTTATCAGCTGGGTATTGATCATTTTCGATACGTACCATTTAAAAGAGATCAGTTATTTTATAAAAATATCGATATCGCTGTTTCCCCAGGAGAGTCTCATCTTTGTCCTCCATCTATAAAAAATGTAATTGATATTGGAGTTAGGTTGTTCGATATGTCAACTATATTAAAAGTAGTTGAGTTCTTCGGATTAGGAGAAAAAGTTTCATCATTAATTTCAGAAAGATATATTCGTAACATTATTGATTTACAACGGGATCTATCCGTTGCAGAACAAAACGCTCAACATTTTAGTCAACATATTCAAAATGTTGTAAACACTGTCGATGACGGTATTTTAGCGATTAATCATCAGCAAAAAATTACCGTATTTAACCGTCGTTTAGAAGCCCTTTTTCATTTATCTGTAGATGACGTCATCCATAAACAGTTGAGTAATGTTATTGCCAGACAAGATATTATTGATTTTATCCTCCATAGTATTGAAGAAAGTAAATTCTTTACGATATACGGTGTGGACCTAGTTATATTCCGACATCAAATGGAAACAGAACATACAATTGTAGCGACATTTAAAAGTATTAATCAGGCGTTTGAAGTAGAAAAAATGGCGCAGCAAGAGTTAAAAAACAAGGGATTTTATGCAAAGTATAACTTTGGGGATATTGTTGGAGATCATCCAATACTCAAGGATTGTATACAAACTGCCAAAAAACTTGCCCTATCGGAGCATCCAATCTTAATTCAAGGAGAAACAGGAACTGGTAAAGAATTATTCGCCCACTCAATCCATCTACATTCAGTAAGAAAAAACGGACCCTTTATCGCAATTAACTGTAGCGCTTTAACAGAAAATTTGCTAGAAAGTGAATTGTTTGGGTATGAGGAGGGAACTTTTACAGGAGCTCAAAAAGGCGGGAAAAAGGGCTTATTTGAATTAGCGGATAATGGAACGATTTTTTTAGATGAGATTGGAGATATTAGCTTAACAGTTCAATCCCATTTATTAAGAGTTCTTCAAGAAAAAGAATTGAGAAGAATTGGTGGAAGAAAAGTAATTCCTGTAAATGTCCGGGTCATTGCTGCAACTAATAAAAATATTCAAACGAAATCTCAAGAAGGATCATTCCGTTCTGATTTGTTATACCGTTTAAACGTTCTTACCCTCACTGTACCCCCTCTTAGAAAGCGGAAAATAGATATACCTTTACTAGTAAAACACTTTATTACAAAAAGCGGGAAGTGGGTTAAGGTCGAGGAAGAAGTCCTAGAAAAGCTTCAGAGACAAGAATGGTTTGGTAATATTCGAGAATTAAAAAGTACAATTGATTATATGCTCACCATCTGTGATGGGGACAAAATTGAATTAAAGGACATTCCTCATGACCGCTTTCAAAAAGAAAGTATTCAAGATATCATAACAAGTTTTCCAATGCCTAAGGATCTATTAGAAATGCATGAATATCTATTCCTGTTAGAAACTATTAAGCAATGTAATGATAACGGCAAGCCTGCAAGTAGGCAACTTATATCAATAACTAGCGAAAAAAATGGTCATTATCTATCTCCACAACAGGTTCGACAAAGATTGAATTCATTGGAAATCGAAGGTTACATTACAAAAGGTAGAGGTAGAACTGGTACAAGGATTACTTCAAAAGGGGTCGATTATTTACATTTTATTACTACATATACAACTACTTAAGTCAGTAATCTCCTTTTAAGAAGAGCAGCATATGAATGTTGTTGCTTTCCCCTACGGTGGACGCTTTTCGCGGGCATGGCTTCAGTCTTCTTGGACAACAAGATGTTGGTCATGTGGCCCCGCAGAAGTCGTCGCCTCCGCTTCAAGCAACTAGTATGTATGGGATGTTGCTAAGTAAGATAGATTTTAAATCCTATGAACATTATTTAGTGAACTACAATCTATCCACTTAGCAATAGCTGGACTAAATCTTCTTGTTAGGTACCACTCACTTTATGGATTGTAGTAAAAGGTGGCGTCTCCAGTCGGAGGCCAACAGGATGTTGGTCACGAAGGCGTTGCCACACGATGTGGCGCTCTTAGCCTTTGTTCTTCTGTGAGACAGATGAGCAATCACAACGAACGCGTAGCGGCGCCCCCGCGGAACGCGTCCACCTGCCACGGAAATCCGCGGGATTATTTAATTCTTGATGCTTCCCCCCTGGACGTCATCCCTGCATCGGAAATTAACTTGTTCATTCCCTATAAATTTTTATACTTTCCAATTTCGTAAAAAAAGAAGGACATTAAATTAAATGTCCTTCATTAGGCGTGTTCTTCATATTCAACCTAGCCGACAATAAATAGAAAACGCAATCCTAACTATTTATTATCCAAAATTTTTTTCACCGCAATTTTCTTTTTGGTTTCTTTGAATAACTCATCAAGCTGACGGAAAGAAGTGTAGTTATGAATATTCTTTTTAATAAATTCCAAACGATCTGAAAAATTTATCGGTCTAGCCTCTTCCGACTCATCTAAAATTTGAGTCAAAAGTAGAATACTATGCTCCATCATATTGTGTCGTGATTCGTCTTCACTTCTAAAAAGCATTGCTAATTTCTCTTTTAATTGATCCCACTCAGCAAATTTGCTTCTGACATCTATGGAATTATCGTTAAACAACTTTACTCATCCTTTTCTTACCTTCTCGGCATACTGCCAATAATGGGCATTCCGGGCAATTTGGATTTTGAGCTTTACAATGATAGCGACCAAAGAATATGAGTTGGTGATGTGCTTTTGACCATAACTCTGTCGGTGTTTTTTTCATTAATGTCTCTTCCACTTGAAGAACTGAATCTTTCCATCTGCATAAACCTAACCGTTTAGCTACACGTTCAACATGAGTATCTACTGCAATCGCCGGGATATTAAATGCAACCGAAACAACAACATTTGCGGTCTTGCGTCCCACCCCTGGAAAAGTTGTAAGCAAGTCTCTATTCGCAGGAACTTCTCCATTATATATTTCAATAAGCTGCTTGCTTAACGCCTGAATATTTTTAGCTTTATTTCGATATAGGCCAATGGAACGAATATCATTTTGCAATTCTTCAATAGGTACTGCTAAATAATCTTCTGGCTGTTTATACTTTTGAAATAGATTTTTTGTTACTTTATTCACCAAAATATCTGTGCATTGTGCTGACAATAAAGTAGCTACTAGTAATTCGAATGGATTGTCATGAACGAGCTCACAATGAGCATCAGGAAACATTCGCTCCATCTCATCTAGGCAAAATTGCCATTGTGCTTTTGAAAGCAAATTTCCCCCTCCTACTCTCTCTCTTCTAACCAATTATAAAATGATACTTTTGTTGAACTAGAAGCATGTTCGACTTGATTTTGTGTTGGAATTTGTTGTCTAAAACTTGATGACTGTTTTTCTGCAGCTTCCACTGTTTTAATATTTTTCTTTTTCCATTCAAATAAAATTCGATCAATGTATCGTAAACTAAGCTTTTGAGACAAAACTGCTTCTTTAAGTGCTAACCGTATTAACGAAGGAGAATGTTGATCTTGATCGAACCACATGCCAATCGTTTCATATTCCATTGGTGATAGCAGTCTACCGAATTCTTGTTCAAATAATTTAAAAATATTTCCTTCTTCTAATTTTAACAAATCATCATCTACATTATTTTCTTTTTGCTCCGCAAAGTCTAAAAGTAAATTCCATAAGTATTGGAAATTATAATATTCATATCGTATACCGTCCTCATCAATTTGTTGTTCAATTTGAACAAACCCTTTTTGTACAAGACGTTGTAATATATTCGTTACTTTATTTTCATCAAAATGCGTACGTTCGACTAAGTTTTGTGGTGTGGGAAAGTGGTTTCCTGCTTCACCAAAAGCGATTAAATGTAAAAGTAAAATTGCTTCTTCATCTTTTACATCAATCATTTTATAATAGTTAAAAAAAAGCTGGGAAATGGTTACATTTCCCTGCTCAGTCCAAATACGGAGTCGATCTCGCTTTTGCATACTCGTCTCCCCTTTTTAAAATATTGAAAAGTATAAAAGCTAATTATGGATATAATCTGTTTAATAAACGTGGGAATGGAATAGATTCACGAACATGTTCTGCACCACTCAACCACGCAACCGTTCTTTCTAATCCAAGTCCAAATCCAGAATGCGGCACAGACCCCTGTTTACGAAGTTCTAAATACCATGCATAAGCTGATTCATCTAAATTGTGTTCTGCTAGTCGTTGTTTTAATAAATCGTAGTCATGGATACGTTCAGAACCACCTATAATTTCCCCATATCCTTCTGGAGCAATTAAGTCCGCACATAAAACTACATCATCTCTGTCTGGATGCGGTTGCATATAGAATGGTTTAATACCTATCGGATAATGCGTTATGAAAACTGGTTTGTCATAGCTTTCAGCAATCGCAGTTTCATGAGGAGAACCAAAATCATCCCCCCAAGTAATATCGTCAAAGCCTTTTTCATGCAAGAATTTAATCGCATCATCATATGAAATACGTGGGAATGGTGCTTTAATGTTTTCAAGTTTTGACACATCACGGCCTAAACGTTCTAGTTCTAGAGTACAATTTTTCAATACAGCTTGAGCAATAAATTCTACATACTGCTCTTGTACTTCTAAGTTTTCCTCAAATTCAACAAATGCCATTTCGGGTTCAATCATCCAGAACTCGATTAAATGACGACGAGTTTTAGATTTTTCAGCTCGGAATGTTGGACCGAAAGAAAAAACTTTTCCAAGAGCCATTGCAGCTGCTTCCATATATAATTGTCCTGATTGAGAAAGGTAAGCATCTTCTTCAAAATATTTAGTATGGAATAATTCAGAAGTACCTTCAGGAGAAGAACCTGTTAAAATTGGTGGGTCCATTTTTACAAAGCCATTATTATTGTAAAATTCATATGTAGCACGAATTATCTCATTACGGACTTTCATAATTGCATGTTGTTTTCTTGAACGCAACCAAAGATGACGGTTGTCCATTAAAAATTCAGTTCCGTGTTCTTTTGGTGTGATTGGAAAGTCTACAGCAGCATGAATTACTTCAATTTCTTTTACTTGTAATTCATATCCGAAGGAAGAGCGCTCATCTTTTATTACTTCACCAATTACGTACATAGAAGTTTCTTGTGTTAACCCTTTAGCAGATTGGAAAATTTCTTCTCCAACTTCCTCTTTTACGACAACACCTTGTACAAATCCAGATCCATCACGTAATTGTAAAAAAGCTATTTTACCACTTGATCTCTTGTTGGCAAGCCATGCACCAAGTTTAACTGTTTCGCCGATATGGTTTCCCATATCTTTAATCATAATTTTTTTCATTTTATCCTCCAAAAATTCAAAAGTTTCATTATAAATTTGATATTCGTTTCCACCAATCTCCGTTATCAAATAATAAATATACATAACCGAGCTTATTATCTTTGTTTATAAACGAAATTTCCCATACTGGTCCTACTTCTTCTACTCCTAGTTTTGCATGTAACAATTTACTGTTTTTTTCATCTTTCATTGCTAGTTCTATTGCCTGTTCTTTTGTTATACCATCTTTCAATTTGACTTCCATAATAGTATCATTTGTTTTCTTTTCAGGAATAAAGAAAGCCTTTTCTTCCCCTTTAGCAGTAGTACCAATAACTGTATGATAAGTAGCAGCGCTATTAAAAACATATGAATCATTAATATGGGATAACAAATTATTATGTAATACATAAGTTTCGGCATCATGACTAGCTGCTTTAAAAGGAGCTTTTGCTTGAAAATAAATAAGTAAACTAAGTATAACCGTAAGACTAATCAAAAAAGTAACGATAAACAGAATCCATCTTTTCAATGCCATTTGTTAAGTCCTATAAATAGTAAATACAGCTTTTTCTTGATCTTGCTTATCTAGTGCTAATCCAAACATTAAATCCTGTTCTTTTAAGGTACGATTTAATACATCAACCAATTTATATAAGTCACTTTGATAATTGACCGTCACGGTTGAAAGCACTTCAATTTTGTTTTCCATATTTCTACCTGCTTTCTAAAACTCATACTCATTTATTATACCAATTTTCAAGCTCCAAGACCATATTTTCTAAAGAGACTTTCTTTACAGGAATATTTGGAATAGCTTGTATAAAGTCACTACCATAAGATTTTGTTTCAATCCTTCTATCTAGCACTATAAAAACACCCTTATCGGATGATGAACGGATTAAACGTCCAAATCCTTGCCTAAATCGAAGAACTGCTTCTGGTAAAGAATAAGCGGAAAAAGGGTTTTGACCGTTTAGCGTAAGTAGCTCTGCTCTCTTTTTAAAAAGTGGATCATCTGGTGAAGAGAATGGGAGCCTTACCATAATAATAACGGAAAGTGCATCTCCTGGAACATCCACACCTTCCCAAAAACTATTTGTCCCAAATAAGACAGATTTCGAGAATCGTTGGAATGACTTTAATAAACGCATCCTACTTCCTGAAGACATACCTTGTGCAAATAACATATAATCATCTAATAATTTTGTTTCTTGAATCAAGTCCACTGTTTTTCGCAACATATCTTGAGAAGTAAATAATACAAAGCATCTTCCTTCTGTAACGAGTACAGTTTGAACGATAGCCTCTGCTACCGATTCAATGTAATCACTTTGGGAAACTTGTTGAATATCCGGCATATCCTCAACAATTAATAATTCTGCACCATTATAATAATCAGCGGAACTCTTAAATGAATGTATTGTTATTCTTTCATTTAATCCAAGTTGAGAAGTTATGAAATGGGAATTAGAGGGCACAGATAGTGTTCCTGATGTCCAAATAACCGCACCTGTAGCCCTTAATGGATTAAGTGCCTTCTTAATATCATTCTGATAATTAAGCGGTCTCTTAATAATTGTGAGACTCCCTGGTATGCTCCGTGTATCAATTTCTAACCACTTCGCCTCAATTGCTTCCTCTTGTAAAAAGATTTCATCCCACTCAGCTACTTTTATCTCAAGTTCTCTGATCCAATAATCCCATTCGTCCAATATAATTGGTGCTAGTTCCTCCACTTGCATGGAATAGGAATGAATGATGGATTTTGAGGATAGGATAAATGTTTGAATGGAAGTTGCAACTCGACGAAATAGTGACTTATTTAAATTTAATTCATCAAGTAGAATGGTTCTTTTTGTGTTCCTTGAACTTTTATTTGTATGGTTAACTGAATTGATAATATAAGAAACGGTATCATCAAAAGTATTTACTACTTCCACATACTCTTTCTCAAGTCGCTCTCGTAAAGGCCTTGGTATATGAATGAATGAAAGCTTATGAAGTAAATGTTCGGTATCTAATGTACCAAACTGTCCAAGAATATACTTCCAATTTGTATATGAAAAAATCCGTTCTTTTCTCGACATACTTGCATGAATAAATTGATGAGCCTCATCAATAATTGTTGCACATCCTTTTGATAATAACCGACTTTCTCGGTCTTGATCTGCCAATACCATTGCATGATTAGTAACTAAAATGTCGCAATTTGCACTTCTTTTAATAGCTCTCTCATAAAAATCAACTACTTCAGTTTCATCTGATTTATATGGTATCGCTCTCCTAATTTTATCCACAAATAATTGTCCGCCACCGGATACATTTAACTCTGTTAAATCCCCTTCTTCAGTAAGCGTTAACCAAACTAATATTTGCATAATAGTAAAAGTTTCATCATAGGATTCATCTTCTAGTTGAAGATGTTGCCAAAATCGATACAAATCAATGTAATGATGCATTCCTTTCAACTTAGCAACTCTGGTTTGCACGCCTAATACTTCATTAAGTTTAGGTATTTCTTCTTGCACCAATTGGTCTATTAAATGGGTAGTATATGTACTTATTATAACTGGCTTTTGTTTTTCCATCGCATAGATAGTTGCAGGCAACAAATAACCTAAAGTTTTTCCTATCCCAGTTTCAGCTTCACAAACAGTTTCCTTTTTTTCTTGCATAGCAAAATGGATCGTATCCATTAATTCGAATTGTCCCATACGCTCTTCAAAGTGTGATATACCTTTTTTAAACATTTTTAACTTGTTGTCTCTCTCTAAAGGAAAACTTTGTTGTATCGGAAGTGACTCCTTCTCTTCCTTCACAAATTTTAATGGAATATTACGATACAATGGATATTCTTTTTCTTCGTACTTTGATCTTTTATTGCTTAAAACTTCAAAGAAAAGCAATGATAAATTTGACTTTAAATGAAAAGATCTTTTATGTAATAATTCAATCGTTCTAAGTGGTAAATGGGATAACTGTTCCATACATTTTAGTAGTAAATGAGCGGTAGCAAGTGCATCATCATCCGCCCGATGCGCCATCTGCAAGTTAATTTGTAACTCAGATGCAATATCTTGAAGTTTATAGCTATATAAATTTGGAAACATTAATTTTGTAAATTCGACAGTATCCATCGTTTTACAAATCAACTTTGGCAGTCCAACTCTTTTTAACTCACTTTGTAAAAAAGTAAGGTCAAAATGGATATTATGTGCAACGAAAATATGATCTTGTAGCATGTCTAATATTTCTGATCCAACTTCTTCAAACAAAGGTGCATTCACTACATCTGCATCATGGATGTTTGTTAGATCCTGGATAAACAAAGGGATGGACTTCTCTGGATTAATAAAGGTAGAAAAAGTATGTACGACTTTGTAATTATTAATAAATACAATTGCAAGTTGAATAATACGGTCACCATTGGAAGATGAATGGCCTGTTGTTTCAATATCTACAACTGCATATTTATGATTTTCCAACATTCCTCAACTCACAATTCTTATAATCTAAAAAAATTGTACCACATCCATTTACCTTTCACTAAAATTTTAATACCAAAACATTACTTTCATTACAAAACGGAGCAGCATTATAAGCTGACTCCGTTTAATGGTGTGTTATAGAATACTACATTACAGTTGCTTCTGGCTCATAATGAATTATTTGTTTAATCGTATTATCTTCATTCATAATTGCAACAGTTGGTTGATGTGATTTTGCTTCTTCGTTCATAACATAAGCATAAGAAAGAATAATGACGATATCTCCACGTTGAACTAAACGTGCCGCTGCTCCGTTTACGCAAATAACACCGCTACCTCTTTCACCAGCAATGATATACGTTTCAAATCGTGCACCATTATTATTATTTACAATATGGACTTTTTCATTCGGTAACATCCCTACAGCATCTAGAATATTTTGATCGATTGTAATACTTCCAACATAATTTAAATCGGCTTCCGTTACTACAGCACGGTGAATCTTACTATTTAACATCATACGTAACATATATTACACTTCCTTTACATCTACAATAATATTATCAATTAAACGAGCATTTTCAAAAAATACTGCCGTTGCGAATAAGATTTGTTCTGCATGGTTAAATTCTGGTTGTAAGTTTGGATAGGATAATGCTTCAAAATAATCTATTTTACCAGAAGTATTCTGTTCAATATATGATTTCCCTCTATTGAGCGCCTCATTTATATCTTTTGTTTCTTTCCAGGTTTCAGTTGCGACTGTAAGTCCTTTAAAAAGATGAATAGCTTCTGATCTTTCTTTAACACTTAAAAACACGTTACGAGAACTTTTTGCCAATCCATCCGCTTCTCGTACAGTAGAAACTCTTTCAATTTGTACAGGGAAGTTATAGGCATTCACGAAAGTTTCGATAATCGCAAGTTGTTGTGCGTCTTTTTGACCAAAATATGCTTTAGTTGGCTGTACTAAATGAAATAATTTCGTAATAACTTTTAAAACTCCATCAAAATGGCCAGGTCTGCTTTCCCCACAAAGTTTAGTAGAAAGTTCGCCCACATGAATCGTAATTCCACTTTCGAATGGATACATTTCAGTTGCAGAGGGAACAAATAGAAAATCTACTCCTGCTTTTGTTGCTAGTTCTGTATCATGCTCTATATCTCTAGGGTAGCGATCTAAATCTTCATTTGGTCCAAATTGTGCTGGATTGACGAATATACTTGACACAACAATATCATTTTCTTCTCTTGCCTTATTTAGAAGAGCTAAATGTCCCTCGTGTAAATAACCCATTGTTGGTACTAATCCGATGGTTTTTCCCTTATTGCTATATAAAATGTTTTGTAATTCATTAATTGTTTGAACTGTTTTCATGATTGCCTCCGTACAATTGTAAAAGTTGATCTTCTTTCATTGTAAATTGATGTTGTTCTGCTGGGAACCTTTTGCTTTTGACATCTTGCACATACTGCACGATTCCTTCTTCGATGTAAACCCCTACATTTGCATATTCCTTCACAAACTTTGGTATATGATGTGCACCATATTTCACCATGTCATGGAAGACTAGCACTTGCCCATCAGCTTGAACTCCTGCACCTATTCCGATTGTTGGAATAATCAATTCTCCTGAAACCTTCTCCGTTAGTTGATGGGGAATACATTCTAGCACAACTGCACAAGCACCTGCTTGTTGACATTTTTTTGCATCAGATATTAGTTTTTCTGCTGCTGCTGCAGTTTTACCTTGTACTTTATAACCGCCTAGCACTCCAGCTGATTGAGGAAGCAACCCAAGATGCGCAACTACAGGTATTCCTGCAGAAGTTAACTTTTGAATAACTGGAATTACTTCATCTGCACCCTCTACTTTAACTGCCTGAGCATTTGTTTGCTGCATAATTTTCACCGCATTTAAAAGCGTTTGATCTAGTGAACCATGATACGTACCAAAAGGCATATCTACTACTAAAAAAGTATTTGGAGCTCCCCTTCTTGCCGCTTTTCCATGATGAATCATATCATCAAGCGTCACAAGTACCGTGGAATCATATCCAAGAACAACCATTCCAACTGAGTCTCCAACTAAAATCATATCCACACCAGCATTTTCTGCAAATTTAGCAGATGGAAAGTCATAGGCTGTTACCATGGAAATCTTTTCACCATTTTTCTTCATGTCTACAAAACTACTAGTTAATTTCATTTTTTACTCCTCCTCTTTTTTGAGAAGAAAACCAATAAAAGCCCTTCAATCCGAAAGTGGACAGAAGGGCAGAAAATGTAAGAAATAGGTTTTCTCCGTCCCTGTCTATCGTGATCAAGGCAGACTATTAAATTTTAGTTCCAAATATTTCAGGTGCAGTTCGATTAGGATACTACCCTTCGCATATAGATTAACAGATTACTACCAATTAGTCCAAATAATTATTTGTTATATCCAATACGCTTGGCCTTTTTGAAGTCTTTAGTTGGCTCATGTTAGATGTATATCTGCTGAATATATTCCTCTTATTTCACCATTATCCAATCGAAGCTGAAGCACACCATCATTTGTAATACCAATAGCAATTCCCTCTAGAGTTTCTCTTAAAAGAGTTGCTCTTACTCGTTTTCCTATTGTACAACTATAGCTTTCCCAAAGTAACTTTATTGGCTCAAAACCTTTTTCAACATATATTGTAGAATATTTTTCTAAGTAAAAAAGGATTTTAGCAACTAAAGCAGCTCGATTAATCTCGTGTCCTGTTTCTATTTTTAATGAAGTAGCAATGGACTGAATGGATTGATCAAAAGATTCTAGTTCCTGGTTTACATTAACCCCAATCCCAATAATGATGGATTGAACACGGTCCATATCTGCTTGAAGTTCAGTTAATATGCCAGTCATTTTTTTTCCGTTTATCAATAGGTCATTCGGCCATTTAATCTCTGGAACAATGTCAGTCATTTCTTCAATCGCCTTTGTAATGGCTACTGCTGATACAAGTGTAAATTGAGGTGCCATATGAGGACTAATTTCAGGACGAATGACAACACTCATCCAGATCCCTTTATTTGCAGATGAGTCCCATGCTCGTTCTAATCTTCCTCTTCCAGCAGATTGCTGTTCTGTAATAATTACAGTACCATGTGAAGCCCCGTTTCGTGCCTTCTCTGTTGCAATGTTCTGTGTGGAATCGCAAACTGGATAATATAAAATGTTATGCCCTAACTGCAAAGTTTGCAAATAAGTTGTTATTCTTTCTTTAGAAACTATATCTGGAGTAGAAATTAGAATATATCCTTTTTTCTTTACCGCCTCAATTACATAACCTTCCTCTTCCAAGGCTTTGAGATGTTTCCAAATCATTGTGCGGGAAATTGATAATTCATCCGCTAGTTTTTGACCTGAAATTGGTTCCCCTTTTGCCACCAGCAGTTGGGAAAGAATCTTTTCTTTATTTGTCATATTCACGAAAAAACCATTCCTTTTTTAAGTTTACTATCATGAAAACAAGCACTTTATCATGTTTGATTAGTTAATTAATAACAATATTATCACAAACAGTCTGAGATAATCTTAAAAGTTGAATCTAAACTCATAAATTGTTCCATTTTGATCCTTTGGTGACAATAAGGCTTCAGTGGTTTTAGATTTTTTTCAAACCTTACAAATGAATCAGACAAAATCCCAATTTTAACATAGAATGAACTATCTTGAATATTGGAGGTGATTTGTATGGGTAATGCAGTTGGTGGATATGGTACAGGAAATGGATTCGCTTTAGTTGTTGTTCTGTTTATACTGTTGATAATTATAGGCGCAAGCTTTTTAGGCGGCGGATATGGCGGATATGGCTGCTAACTAATTCTATAGAGCATTTAGGGTCTGTCCAATACGAAAGAAAATCATAGGTATTGCTCATTCTCCGTGACGTTGCTTCAGCATCCTCGAACTTTAGAAGGGCTCTTGCTAACGTTATTCCCGCAGGGATGTCATATTTATCAACAATTTTCTTATAAGCAAGAGTAGAGTGTGGAAATTATTAGTTCCTCCTCTACTTTTTTAGCTTTGAAGACTAGTATTAATAAAAATTATTAATTGAATCAATTTCATAATTCAAAACACGAACAATTTTAAAGTGAAATGTATGAATATGTATAATATACTCTTCATAAATCAGCATGATTTCCGCTATAGGCGGACGCTTTCCGCGGGGTGAGCGTTGAGCCATCACCGCCGCACGTCGTTTGTAATGGCTCATTTGTCTCACTCTTCCCGCTGGAGTCGCCGCCTATCACTCCAATCAATAAATTAAATATTGTTAGTGTTTTAATAATCAAATGCTATTTATGAAATTAACTCGATCGAAAATTATTAATAAATCCTGGTTATTTACTTTCGAATGTCATATTCACGAAAAAACCATTCCTTTATGTGTTCACGTTCATTTAGAACTTGTCCATTTACAATTTCTCTCGTTAACTTCTCCAGGACCTCTTTTATCCATGGACCTCTTTTTTCATTTTTCCATTCCATTAGTTCATTTCCATTAATAACTATGTCTCTTGCAGTTGTAATTGGAATGGCATCTTTTATTCGATTAATCTGTTCTATTGAATAATGTAAATGAACATCTAGAATGGTTTTAGCATAATGAGCCGCTGCTCTTAATATCTCTTCATTATATTGGAATAGATCATATGTAGTCCATGGTCCTAATTTCAATTTCTCTACTGCAAGCAAAACTTGCTTCACATGCGCTTTTTCTGCATTGGAGCATTTATAATAACTTAATAGAGTATTAATATCTGTTGATTGCTGCATAAGTGCAAAAAATGCCCACCCATTCGCTACATTTTGGAACAATAAAAATCCATTCCATTTTTCAAAAGAAGATTCCCAATCACCTTGGAAATTTAAAGCTAATTTACTCGTAACTAATAATTTCATTCCTTTTTCTACTTGGTTACTTTTCCAAATTTTTTCTAGTTCAACTTTAACTCTTTCCATTGACACATGTTTGATAAGATGATGTTTCTCCTGAATGGCTTTTAGTGTTAGAGGATGCAATGAAAAATCTAATTGTGCTGAAAATCGAATTGCTCTAAGCATACGTAAAGCATCTTCCGTAAAACGCATGTTTGGATCACCAACAGCCCGAATTAGTTTCTTCTCAATATCTTCTCTTCCACCAAAATAATCAATCAGTTCATCCGTTTTTTTTAAGGCCATTGCATTCATTGTAAAGTCTCTTCTTTGAAGATCTTCCTGTAGTGAACGGACAAAGGTAACATTATCCGGTCTTCTAAAATCAGAATAAGTATCTTCGGACCTAAAAGTAGTCACTTCAATCGTTTCTTTTAATACAACAAGTATCGTTCCATGTTCTATCCCTACATCAATCGTATGTTCAAATAACTGTTTTACTTCGTTCGGTGTTGCATTTGTTGTGACGTCCAAATCATTTGCATGAACTGATCTTATAAAATCACGGACCGCTCCTCCTACAACATATGCTTCAAATCCTGCATTCTCAAGTTTCTCAATTACTTGATATGCGACAGGCCACCGACTTCTCATCATTTTTTTCTCGCCACTCTTTCATACATTTCTTCATATTGTGCAACAATATTAGAAGAACTAAATCTCTCTTGAACAATTCGCAAGGATGTTTCGCTTAAGTTTTTATGTAAGACAGGATCTTTCAAAATTTTCACACCGTACTCTGCCACTTTTGAAATATCCCCCAATTCAACTAAAAATCCGTTTTCTCCATGAGTGATAACTTCAGGAATACCACCAACATTTGTTCCTATACAAGGCACCTCACATGCCATAGCTTCGAGTAATACTAATCCGAATGACTCTTTTTGAGAGAGAAGTAGCATCAAATCAGAAATTGAATATAGTTCAGATAAGTTGTCTTGTTTGCCTAAAAATAATACGTCTTTTTCAATCGGTCTTCCTTTAACATATTCCATTACCGGATGTTTTTCAGGTCCATCCCCCACTAACAATAATTTTGCTGGAATTTCTTCTCGAATAAGTTCAAAACTTTTCACCACATCAGGAACATGTTTTACTTTTCTAAAGTTTGAAACATGTATAATAACTTTTTCATCCGATCTAATTCCTAATAATTCTTTTAGATTTCCCACTTCTTTTTGTGAATATTCTTGTTCGTCAACGAAATTATAAATGGTTTCTATTTCTTTTCGAGGAGCGATTAATTCCATCGTTTGACTTACTAATGAATCAGAAACAGCAGTTACAATATCAGATTTTTCAATACCATACCGAATTGCTCCCGACAAAGACGAATCGTCTCCTAAGACGGTAATATCAGTTCCGTGTAAAGTAGTAACAATTCCTATGTCGGAATTTGCCATATCTTTTGCAAGTATTGCACATACAGCATGAGGAATTGCATAATGCACATGTAGAACATCCAGCCCTTCATCTTCTATTACTTCTGCCATTTTGTTTGCTAATGCAATATCATAGGGTGCGTACTGGAAGACAGAATAGCTATTTACTTCTACTTGATGATATGTAATATTTGTATACATTTTGTTTAATCGAAAAGGCATACTTGAAGTTATGAAATGTATGTCATGTCCTTTTTCTGCGAGCATTTTTCCAAGTTCAGTAGCAATAACTCCAGAGCCACCTACTGTAGGATAACAAGTAATGCCAATCTTTAGTTTTCTCATCTAATCACTTCCTTATCGTGAACGTCTTTCTTCTAATAATCGCCAATCCAAAAAGCCTTCCTCTAATCCTTTTAATAATACTTCTGCTGTTCCCATATTAGTTGCTAGAGGTATTTGATAGACATCACAAAGTCTTATTAATGCTGATACATCTGGTTCGTGTGGCTGAGACGTTAGGGGATCACGAAAGAAAATAACCATATCCATTTCATTATTAGCAATGGCAGATCCAATCTGTTGATCCCCTCCAAGTGGCCCTGACTTATATCTAAAAACAGATAAACCCACTTCATTAATTATTCTTGTACCGGTCGTTCCTGTTGCAAATAATTCATGAATTTCTAAATAAGGTTTATATGCAGTTACAAATTGGATCAAATCATCCTTTTTTTTATCATGTGCCACTAATGCGATTCTCATTATTTTCCTCCTATAATATAAGTTTCTCTAAGCCGTATATAAGTGTATTATGTTTCATTATTTCATTGATTGATAATACTATTCCAGACATAAACGAGGTCCGGTCAAATGAATCATGACGAAGGGTCAATAGCTGTCCTTCTCCTCCTAGAAGCACTTGCTGATGTGCGACTAAACCTGGTAATCGTACACTATGAATATGCATTCCAGAAATGTTTGCCCCTCGAGCACCTTCAATTAGTTCTTTTTCATCTGTATGTCCTTGTTCAAAAGATTCTCTTACATCATTTATCATTTGGGCTGTTTTTAAAGCTGTACCTGAGGGAGCATCCACTTTTTGGTCGTGATGCATCTCTATAATTTCAATATCAGTTAAATATTTAGCAGCCATTTGTGAAAATTTCATCATCAGAACCGCACCAATTGAAAAGTTAGGGGCAATAATACAGCCGATTTCTTTTTCTTCTACTTTCTTCCTAACCTCCTCTAATTGTAAATCAGTAAAGCCAGTTGTACCAATAACTGGTCTTACACCATTTTCTAAGGCAGTAATTGTATGCTCAAATACACAGGATGGCACTGTCAAATCGACTAATACATCTGGTTTGGTATGATAGATTAGTTCTTCCAATGAAGTAAAAACAGGAATATCATGTTCCAAAAATCTCTCTTCATTTTTATGATCTAATACACTCACCAATAAAAACTCATTATTTTTAATCAGTGTTGCTACTGCTTGTTTACCCATTCTCCCTCTTGGTCCTGCTATCGCTACTTTAATAACCATAACTATTCCTCCTTTTTAGTCCAACGATCTTTATCTCTTGTATTGTATTTTTTTAAGACATTTTGTAATGACTCTTGTAAGTTTATACCTTCAGCATTTGCCATACAAATTAATACAAAAAAGAAATCTCCTAATTCATCTGCAATTTCTTTTTCTACTTCCGTTTTCTTTTTTTTCTTAGTGCCATATTTATGTTGGACTTCTCTAGAAAGCTCACCTAACTCTTCTGTTAATCTTGCTAACAGTTCCATTGGAGGAAAATAACCTTCCTTAAACTGATTTATATATATATCTACTTCATTTTGTAATTCGTTTAATGTTTTATTTTCAGCCATTATTTTCACACTCCTAATCTCATCCTATTAAAAATATACACTGGTTGTCAAAAGCAAACAAATGATTGATAATATTAACTATAATATATATATATTAGAGGTGAATTCATGGGAATAGGTTTAAAACTTAAAAATATAATTTTTATTATTATTGGGTCTGCTATCTATAGTTTTGGTTTTGTACACTTTAATATGCAAAACGAACTTGGAGAAGGTGGATTTGCAGGAATTACTTTAATATTATATTTCGTATTTAAATGGGATGTAGCATTAATGAACCTTTTATTGAATATTCCTATGTTTATTTTAGGTTGGAAACTATTAGGTAAAAAGGTGTTTGCTTACACGGTTATTGGTACAGTTTCTGTATCGATATTTCTAAAAATATTCCACATGTACGAAATAGATATTGGTTTGCAGGATGATATGCTTCTAGTTTCCTTATTTGCAGGTGTTTTTGCGGGAGTAGGTTTAGGTATTATTTTTAGATTTGGTGGCACTACTGGAGGGGTTGATATAATTGCCCGTCTTGCACATAAGTATCTTGGTTGGAGTATGGGGAAAACGATGTTTATGTTCGATTCTTTCGTTATATTAATATCATGGCTTACGTTTTTAGACGAACGATCTATGATGTATACTTTAGTTGCAGTTTTTGTGGGGGCTAGAGTAATCGACTTCGTACAAGAAGGGGCTTATGCTGCTCGAGGCGCGTTTATCATCTCTGAATTACAGGACGAAATTGCAACTCGTATTTCTTTAGAAATGGAACGCGGAGTCACTGTATTAAAAGGATATGGACATTATACAAAAAACGAAAGAGAAGTTCTCTATTGTGTCATTGGTAAAAATGAAATCGTCCGTTTGAAGTCGATTATCACATCTATTGATCCACATGCATTTGTTTCTTTGACTGAGGTGCATGATGTAATGGGTGAAGGTTTCACACTCGACGATGAGAAAAGACCAATAGACTAACGAATAAGAAAAACCGGGCAAAAAGACGCCCGGTTCTTTTAATTAGAGAACTTAGAAATGGTTGATTTACGCTATGGCGGACGCTTTTCGCTGGCCTAGCTTCAGTCTCCTTGGCCAACGGGATGTTGGTCATGAAGGCGTTGCCTCAGGGAAGAGACGCCTTTAGCCTTCTTTCCCTCTCCTGCGTTCCTGCGGGTTCTTCCGCTCATGCACCTGCCGCTTCGCTTTCGGTGCAGAAAATATCAGCTATTCCCGCAGAAGTCGCCTCCAACGAAAGTGTAGCGGCGGTGATGACTCATCGCTCACCTCGCGGAACGCACCAACCTGAAACGAAAATTCGCGGTATTATTTAATTCATTAAAAGTACTATAAACACTGGTAAAAAAGTTTGACTTCCAATTCCAACTCATCTAAAGGTTAGCATAAGGGTACATGTAAAAAGGATTGTCCTTAGTCTATTGTGACAAAGAACAATCCTTTAAAATTTCTACTTTTTAATTAATCATTTCTATTCATACCTGTGAAGATTAATACTAAACGTAATAACTCAAGAACAGCAACTGCTGTAGCAGCTACATATGTTAAAGCAGCAGCACTTAATACTTTCTTCGCATGGCGCTCTTCTTCATTTCGAATAATACCTAAGGATACCATTTGGTCCAACGCTCGACTAGAAGCATTGAATTCAACTGGAAGTGTTACGAATTGAAATACAACCCCAACTCCAAGTAAAACAATACCTAAAAGTAGCATATTACTTAGGCTAGCAAAAATACCAATCATCACAAAAATCCAAGATGCATTGGAAGAAATATTCGCTAAAGGTACTAATTTATGTCTTAATGTTAAAAACGAATAAGCTTCTTTATGTTGGATCGCATGTCCAACCTCATGAGCTGCAATTGCTGAACCAGCAACAGATGCCTCGTGATAATTTTGGGTAGATAATGCAACGACCTTAGTCATAGGATTGTAATGATCGCTTAAAAATCCTTTACTTTCGATCACTTTTACATCATATAATCCATTTGCATCTAAAATAGTTCTCGCAACTTGTGCACCGCTCATACCAGATGTTGAGCGGACTTTTGAATATTTATTATACGTACTTTTCACTTTCATTTGTGCATATAAAGGCAACAACAAAATTATCACGAAGTAAACGATATATGAACTCAACTAAATCCCCCTCTCTTTCTATACTTCTATTTTAAATGGTAAGTCTATATCTATCAACAAATAAGCTTTGACCTTCTTTGATAATTGAAAATTGCGATTAATATACAAAAAATAGACAACCAGAATGTAAAATAACCAATTTGATTTGCATATGAACTTAAGTTACTATAAATAGGCATTTGATCGAATACATAATCGATAATATCATTATGTACAGTCCAAATAGATGCGATCAAAATATGAATCCATTTAAATCTATAAAAGGGAATATATAAAATAGCTTGAAGTGCCATGGCGAAATGAGAAATGACTAACATCCAGCCCATCCAACCAATTGAGCCTGTTTCTATATATGTCCAAATATTCATTACAACTGCCCACAAACCATATTTCACAAGAGTAATTAATGCAAGCACTTCGACTAGCTTCCAATTTTTCTTAAACAACCATCCCAATAAAGCGATAGTAAAAAATAAACTAGCAGTTGGACTATCCGGAACAAATATATAAAATTTAGGCTCGGTAATGGCAAGCTGTGAACCATACCAGTAAAAACCATATATCGTGCCCAATAGGTTAACAATGAATAGCAGCCACATAAATGATTTGTTATAGAGTATTACTTTCAAAAACATCATTAGATCTTTCATGAAAACACCCCTAAATATGTATAGGTAAAAAAAAAGAGTCAGTTTCCTGACTCTTTTTTATGTTTAGCTTAAGCTATTTATTTCCCTGCAGGTTGTAGAGTTGTAATAAACTCTGCAAGCTTATGAAGTTCTTCATCTGTACCTTTGAAAGTACCACCTGGCATACCACCTGGTAATCCTTCTTGTGCAATTTTAACGATCTCATCAGCTGAATATTTTAAGCCGATTAACGGTTTACCTATTCCACCTTCAAAAGCGTTACCATGACAACCGATACATGAATTTTGTGAATAAATTTTATACCCTTCAGACTCTGTATCAAATTCCACTTTAGCAACTGGTGCTTTAATTTCCCCTTGAGCTTTAGCAGCAACCCAGTCGTGGTTTACTACTGATTCCCAAGTTAAAAAGATCATTGAAGCAAGAGCAAGAAGCATAAATCCAGTTGGTAACGGACGTTTCCAAGGACTTCTTTCTTTGCTTGTATCTAAAAATGGAACTAATAAAAGTGCGCCAAATGCTAATCCTGGAATAATGATAGCTCCAATAACATTATATGGTCCTGAAGCAAATTCGTATTTTAATAATTGGTATAAAAATAAGAAATACCAGTCTGGCATTGGGATATATGCAGTGTCAGCTGGATCAGCCGGACGCTCAAGTGGCGATGGATGAGCAACAGTCAACACTAAATAACCTACCAAGAAAACAGCACCGACTAACCATTCTTTTAATAAAAAGTCAGGCCAGAAAGCTTCTGTTTTACCTGGATACTCAGAATAGTCTTTCGGCATTTTCTTTGGTCTGCTTGCTGGATCTGTTACACGAGAGTCCCCAACAAATTTCATACCTTTTCCGCGATGCATAATGTCCCCTCCTTTTAAGAATTATCTGACCCACTTACCCATTATAGTGGTCCAGAAATACCTTGACGACGAATCATGATAAAGTGAGCTGCAAGTAGAGCAAATAATGCAGCTGGTAAGAAGAACACATGAATCGCAAAGAATCTTGTTAATGTTTCTGCTCCGATAATATGTTCATCACCGGCTAATAATGTTTTAATGGCTCCACCAATCAGTGGAACAGATGCTGCAATTTGAATACCTACCTTTGTAGCGAACAAAGCTTTCATGTCCCAAGGTAGTAAGTAACCCGTAAATCCTAAACCTAACATAACAGCGAAGATTAATACTCCGACCATCCAGTTTAGTTCACGAGGTTTTTTATAAGAACCAGTAAAGAATACACGTAATGTATGTAAGAACATCATAACAATAACAAGAGATGCTCCCCAGTGATGCATTCCTCGCACGATTTCACCAAACGCTACTTCGTTTTGAAGATAGTATACAGATTCCCATGCATTAACAATATCCGGCACATAATACATCGTTAAAAACATACCTGATAGAATTTGAATAACAGTTATAAAGAACGTTAATCCTCCAAAACAATATACAAATGCAGAGAAATGGTGAGCAGGGTTTACGTGTTCTGGTACTTCGTGGTCTGCGATATCACGCCATATTGGTGTAATATCTAAACGTTCATCCACCCAATCATAGATTTTATTCAGCACTGATGTCGTACCCCCTTACTTTAAACTAATGTGTTAGGTATAGCTTTTCCAATTGCTATGAAACCGTCTTTTTCACGAACTTCATATTGATCCAACGGACCTAGAGGTGGTGTTTTTGGAACATTCTTTCCGTTTTTCTCATAGCGACCACCATGACATGGACAGTAGAATTGATTTTTGTGGGCTGGGTCACCTTCCCAGTTCACAGTACAACCTAAATGCTTACATGTTGGAGAAAGAGCGATAATTTGATCTCCTTCTTTGTATACCCATGCAGTATTCGTTACATCAGACTTGTACCATGCATCCACTTGTTCAAAAGTGAAGTCAACGCGTACAGGAACTTTCGTAATGTCTGCAACCTTTTTATCAGTTTGTACAAAGTCTCCACCAGATTTTTTTTGCAAAACTGGATCAATTGCAAAACGTGCCATAGGCATTAGCATTCCAGCTGCCATAAATCCGCCAACACCTGTTAATGTATAACTTAGAAACTGACGTCTTGAAACCTTATTGTTACTCATCCTTTTCCCCCCTCTAACTTAAAGGTCAGTCCAATGGACATACTTGCTTGAATTAATAATACTAGGACATATACATGATATATCAATAAAAAAGGTAGGTCAATATTTCCGAGAGACGAATTATGAACTTTGTGAACAATTAATGAAAGATGTTGTCACTAATTTGCCCATTTTTTTGCAAAAGTAGGAATAAGTTGTCGAAGCTGGTCTTCTAAGACTGAATTCTTCATTTTTTGATCCATAGATTCTAAAGGTATTGAAGGAATCCAGAAAATATTTATATCTTCTTCCATTATAGTCCAATCTCGATCAGAAGTAATGTAAAATATATGTTTAAATTGTGCTTTTTTCAATTCTTCCGTCCAGTTTTCTAACAATAAGTGCTTGTCCTGATTTTTTGTGTAAGAGAAGGAAGGAAATAAAACAATCCTTCCTTTAAATTGATTTTCAATTAAATTTCCTAATGATAAAGTGAAATCTGCAGCCGAAGCCGCAAATTGAAATCCATTTTCAGAACCATCTATTAATGTTAATGGAATTATTGCTGTATCGATATACTCTTTTTGTGCTTGAAATACTGCACTATCTTTTCCGTTCCAATGCATAATTATCTCTCCTAAATGTCTTTAGCTACTAGTTCTTTCCATAAAGCAGAAAGTTCAAGAAATTTTTCTTTATTATTTTGATCAATTGCTTCATCTATCTTTTTTTGTAACTGTTCTACTTGAAAAAAGTGTAGACTCTCCGACAAAACATCTTCTACTATCAGCTTATCTTTTTCACTTATATGCAAGTATTTCGGCATATAAGGATTTTCTTCTAGTACAGCTAAATATTCGGGACTTGGTGGTACTGTTTGAAAGTTTAGCTGAATGTACATCTCTTCCTCTGGATGTAGTCTTAAATCATGAAACGACTTTTCCGCATCTGCTGTCATAATACTTCCTTTATAAAATCGAAAAGGAATTCCCGATGACGTTGTAACGGACATAACCATTGCTCTAGGACAATAATGTGCTTCCTCTACGAAATGCACATTATTTAGTAATGTTTCATGACTAATTAAATAATTTAATATCCAGACGCACTCTCTTCTTTTCATTTGATATTTTTTCAAAAACCAACGGACAAATTCTTTCTTTTCGCCAACTGAAACAGAAGCAGTCACGTAACCTCTCCTTCCTTTTTTTGTCCAATCAAATCCCCCTTAGCTTATTTACGTCCAGATATTGCATTGGGCATGCTTGATGCAATATCTGATGCATCTGCCGGAGGCTTACCTAGTTCAGCAATGCATTGCTGAATTAGGACATTTCAAACCAAGCGCTATTTTCAGGTTCTAATTTCTGCAATAGCGCTATTACTTCTAAAGCTTCTTCTCTTTTTCCTTCTTCAAGTAAGAAATAAACGTATTTCTCCAAAAACTGTGCATCGTCCTTAAGTTCAGTATATGCTAACTTATAAAATTCGTATGCTTTTTCGTAAATTTCTAATCGATTATACGCATCCGCTATAAATGGATACATTGAGGACCATTCAAAATGTTCATTTTTCAACGTTTCATATAATTCGATTAGCTCTTCATCTTTCTCTTCCTTAGAAAATAAAGAAGATAGAATGAAAATAGCATCCATATATTCTGGATCTAATGCGATTGCTTCTCTTAAAAATGTTTCTGCTTCTTTCAATCTTCCCATTTTTAACGAAATTTTACCTGCAAATAAATAATATTCTTTTTCAAATTCATCACGGGCAATTCCATTCGTTATTGCTTTCAATGCTTCTGTATTTTTCTCTAGCATTGCATATGATTCAGCTAACAACATATAACCTGAAAAATAGTCTGGATCCACTTCTACAAGGCTTTCAAGATGGTTTACTGCTGTTTCATAATGCTGTACTTGAAATGAAGCATATGCAGCTTGAAATAATACATCTGGAGTTACTTCCTTTTTCAAGGCTTCTGCATAATATGGGATAGCTTCTTCATAGGCTGCTCCAGCACTATAGACTTGAGCTAGCTTTAAAGATAAATCAACGGCTTGAATGGAGTCTTGAACTGGAAGAAGATTTTCCAATATTCTAGCAGCCTCTAAATACCGACCTGTTTCAAAGAGCATTTCTCCTTTCGCATATAGTAATAATGGCTCATTTGGCATAATGGTAATAGCTTCATCTAATTTTTGCTCAGCTACTTCATATAGACCAATCATTTGATAATAGTCCGCAAGAGTAAGTAGTGCTTGCGGATATGTCTCACTTGTTTTCTCTATACTAGTTAACAGGTTTAATGCTTCATCTTCTTGGTCTAATTCTAAGAGAAGTTGTGCTTGATCTATCTTTAGCTGATTCTCTTCTGGATATAAAAATTGAAGATGGGCTAAAACTTTTAATGCTTCTTCCACAAATCCATATTGGGCCAAAAGATCTGCTAACCTATATTGTGTATCAGCATCTGGTTCTATTAAAAAAGAATCAATCATAACATTTAACTTTTCTACATTTCCATGCTCTAGAGCTTCTAAAAATGGCTCTAATTTATCCAAACTAATCACCTATCCTTCTATTATCTTCTCATCGTACAGGACAGATAAACGTCATACAAGAAAAAAACTCTCCAAATAAGGAGAGTTCACTATTTTATCACAGATAATAGGTGTTCAAAAAAGTTTGGATAAGAAACAGCGATACAATTTTCGTTGTCAATTGTCACGGCAGTTGAAGTAATGAGAGATGCAATTGCAGCCATCATACCAATTCGATGATCTCCATAAGTATCTATATCTCCCCCGTGGAGAGGTGTTGGACCTTCAATGATCATACCATCTGCAGTAGCTGTTATATTAGCACCTAATTTTTTCAACTCATTGACAACAGCATCTATTCGATTTGTTTCTTTTACTTTCAGTTCTTCTGCATCTTTAATAATTGTTTTACCAGTAGCTTGCGTCGCAAGTAAGGCGATAATAGGAATTTCATCAATTAATCTAGGAATCAAATCCCCGCCGATCTCAGTTCCCTTCAGTTCAGATGTTTCGACCGTTATATCTCCTATTTCTTCGTGGCTAACATTATCTAATTCTAGAATTGATACATTTGCACCCATTTCCTTCAGAACGTCCACAATTCCTGTTCTAGTAGGATTTAATCCAACGTTTTGGAGAACTAATTTGCTATTAGGTACGATTGAACCGGCAGCTAAAAAGAAAGCAGCCGACGAGATATCCCCTGGTACAACAACATGAGTACCAGTTAATTTTTGTCCACCAGTCAGATAAATCGTTTTATCTTCAACAGTTAAATCTGCTCCAAAATGGCGAAGCATTTTTTCCGTATGATCGCGAGAGATTTCTATTTCCGTTAAAATAGTTTCACCTTCAGCATTTAGAGCTGCGAGTAATATCGCAGATTTTACTTGTGCACTTGCTACTGGCATTTTATAGTGAATCGCTTGAAGCTTTTTACCTTCCATTGCAATAGGGGTAAATTGCGCATCTTCTCGTCCAATAAAGTGTGCGCCCATTTTTTTTAGTGGGGCAGTTACTCGTTTCATTGGGCGCTTTTGTATGGACTCATCTCCAATTAAAACAGTCGTAAGATTTGACCCCGCTAAGATGCCGAGCATCAGCCTTGTCGTTGTACCTGAGTTACCAGTGTATAGAATATCACTTGGCTCTTTCCAAGCATCTATTCCATTGCTTTTAACCTGAACGTTTTCGCCATCTATCAGAATTTCTACCCCTAGCTTAGTAAAACAGTCGATTGTTGCCAAACAATCATCGCTTTGAAGGAATCCTTCTATCGTAGTTTCTCCTTTTGCTATTGATCCGAACATTATTGAACGATGTGATACAGATTTATCTCCAGGTATTCTTAAGGTGCCCTGTAAGGAGGGTTGTGCATAATCTAATATTTTTCTCATAATTATTCTCCTCCCTAAGAAATATAAGTTTCAAAAGTTGTATTATTTGCTATACATTTACTCGCTCTAGCACGATCTTCCATCGTTTGAAAGCTAATAACTAAAATACCAAAAATATCTTCTCGAGTTTCAACAATTCTTAAATTTGTAATACTTATATTGTCTTTTGCTAAATAACCCGTAATTTCAGAAATAACCCCAGGATAATCCGGTACATCTACATATAGATCAAACACAGAGAACATAGCTCCTTGAGAACTGATTGGAAGCTCATCACGAACTTGTTTCGCTTTTGAAAAATATGATTCTATTTCTTCAGCTTCTGCATGAGTCAACAGATTTTGAAGTTTTATCATTTCTTCCGTCCACAATTGTAGTTGATTACTTAACTCTTTACGATTCTGTAATGTAATATCTCGCCACATTATGGGATTTGCTGAAGCAATCCTTGTTAAATCACGAAAACCACCAGCAGCCAGTTGCTTTGTAAAAGGAAATTGTTCATTTTCATCTGCAAGTTGATGTACAAGTGATGCGGCAATTAAATGAGGAAAATGGCTAACAACTGCCGTCATATGATCATGTTCATTTGCATTCACTTGAACAATTTTTGCCTTTGTTACTTGCAGTAAATTAGATAGTTCATTTATCTCCTGGTCATTTTCGGTTTCAAATGGTGTTAGCATATAATATGCATTTTCAAATAGGTGGGCACGTGCTGCCTCCACTCCACTTTTATGTGAGCCAGCCATCGGATGTCCACCAATGAAAGTAATACCCACTTCTTTTAACATGAGAGCTGCTTCCATTATTTCTCTCTTTGTACTACCTGTATCCGTTACAATTACATCTTTTTTAAGGTTCCAGTTAGGCAATTCATGCATTAATCGTATCGTTTCATTAACTGGAGTAGCAAATACGATAACATCCGCAAGTTCCGATCCTTCTTTTATATGGATAGCCATTTCATCAATAACACCTATTTTTTTTGCCGTGTTTAGTGTATGACTATTTGCATCATAACCGATAATCAAAATATCTTTATTTCGCTTTATTCCAAGCGCTAAAGATCCTCCTATTAAACCTAATCCAATGATGAAAACTTTTTGCTTCATTAAAGTACGCCTTCCTCATGTAAAACTTCATCTAATTTTTGTAATAATTCTTTATTTTCTTCTTGTGTACCAATTGTAATTCTTACATATCCTGGTACACCTAATGCATTCCCGCTACGTACAATAAAGCCTCGCTTCATTAAACCTTGAAAAACTGCATCACTATCAGCTTTAACTTCCATCAATATAAAGTTTGCGTGAGAAGGATAATAATGAAGATTACGTTCTGTACAGAATGCTTCATATTGCTTTTTACCAGCGTAATTTTTTACTCTGCACTCTTCAATAAAGTTTTGATCCTCTAATCCGATAATCGCAACTTCCTGACTTAATACAGTATTATTGAAAGGTTCACGGGTTGGTTCCAACTGACTGATTACTTCTTCTGAACCAATCGCATACCCAACTCGGAAACTTGCTAATCCATAAGCTTTTGAGAAAGTACGCATAATTAATAAATTTGGATGTTTTTCCAACAATCCAATTGAACTTTCATATTTTTCGTCTGTAATATATTCTGTATACGCTTCATCAAGCACTACTAAAACATCACTAGGTACTTTTTCAAGAAATTCTTTTATTTTGTTTGAAGGAGTTAATGTTCCAGTTGGATTATTCGGGTTACAAATCCAAACGATTGCTGTATTTTCATCTATAGCTTCATACATTTTATCTAAATCATGTTCTCCGTTTGTTAGCGGTACTTCTCTCACTTCTGCACCTTCTACAATCGCATTATGCTTATATTGGCCAAATGTAATTGCAGCCATAACTGTGTTTAATCCAGATTGAAGGATTGCTCTGGAAACAATTAATATATTGTCATCGGACCCATTTCCGAATAATAATTGCTTTTCTGAGACATTTAAATGCTCTGCCACAGCAGTTCGTAGCTTAGAAGCATATCCGTCTGGGTAAATAGCATAATTCACTTTCGAATTGTCTAAAAATTCTTTAACTTTTGGAGAAGATCCGTATGGATTCTCATTTGAAGCTAGCTTAGTAACTTTATCTAGATTAAATATTCTTTTTACTTCTTCCATTGTTTTACCTGGTTGGTATGCTTCCAATCCTTTAATTTGTTTTTTGAATTTCATCAAAAAAGCTCCTCCATTCTTTCTTCTTTCTTTTACTTAACTAAATCTGGCCTTAACTGGACAGCATTATTTAAATAAATATGTTGAATATCTTTTTGTTGTTTCTCTGTATTTACATGCATTAATAATCGAATACATTTTTCTAATGCACCAGGTACATCCATTTCATTCGTACACATAACTGGTACGAATGTCCATCCTTCTAAGCTACGTATTGCTCTAGCGGGAAAAGCAGAGGAGATGTCTGTTGTTGTTGATATTAATACGGAAGCAATTGTTTCTGGATTTATATCATTTGCTTTAACCATTTCTGTTACAAGTCTAGCTGTTTCTCGAAGTACCTCTTCATTTGAGTCTTCTGTTACTGTTACCGCACCTCTAACTCCTCTTATCAATTACTTCCCCTCCTCAATCCATATTCTCAATTTTTCATCGCATTTCTTTACTTCTTCCATGGAAATAACTTGAACAAAAGGTTCCCCAATGTTTTTTAGTAAAGCAAAATGAAGTTCTCCGTGTGCGGTTTTTTTATCTTTCAACATAAAACTAGCTAACTGTTCAAAAGAGCAATTTAATACATGTTGAAAATGATATCCGAGTTTTTGCGCAAGCTTAAATATTTTACGGGCATAGCTAACTTCCATATCTCCATAAATTTCACTTAACATTAGTGCAGGAATTATACCAATCATCACAGCTTCACCATGTGTAATTTTTCCATAACCAACAGAAGCTTCGATTGCATGTCCATATGTATGCCCAAAATTTAAGTACTTGCGGTATGATTGTTCTCTTTCATCTAACTCTACTATATGCGCTTTAACTCGTATTCCTTTTTCAAGCCATTCAAGAAGTTTTTCTTTTTGAATATCTTTGATACTGGTCAAATGTAAGAATTCATTCACCCAATTCACATCGCTAATAAATGCATGTTTAATTACTTCGGCAAGACCTGAACGAACTTCTTTTTCAGGCAAAGTTTGTAGAAAATGAAAATCATATAATACTTCCTTCGGTTGATAAAAAGCACCAATCATATTCTTTCCATTTGGATGATTAATCGCTGTTTTTCCACCTACTGCACTATCATGCGCCAAAATAGTCGTTGGAATTTGATAAAAGGGAATACCTCGCATAAAAGTAGACGCTACAAAACCTGTTAAATCACCAACAGCGCCTCCGCCTAGAGCAAATAAAATGCTATTTCTTGTACAGTTTTCTTGGAGTAAAAATGTTTGAACATCAAAATAGGATTCAAACGTTTTACAGGCTTCACCATTTGGTACAAGATGAATTTTATATGCAAATGAAAAATTATGTTGAAAATAATCTTTATGCAAATTCCAAACGTTTTCGTCCGAAATAACAACTATTTGATCTGCTTTTTGAAAAACGGAAGCATTTCTTGCACAAAACTCTTGCAAAATATTTTCTCCTAAATGTACCTCATAGAGAGATTCATTTGTTTTTACTGGGATTATCATTTATTAAAACCCCTTTGTGTATTCTCTATGTCGTTCAATATCTGCTTTTAGAGTTTCTAATTGGTCTCCATTAAATGTTTCTAAAACAGCTGCTGCTATTTCCCAAGCAATGACTGCTTCTGCTACAACAGAAGCTGCTGGTACTGCACAACTATCAGAACGCTCAATACTTGCTTTAAACGGTTCCTTTGTTTCAATATCAACGCTTTGAAGCGGCTTATAAAGTGTCGGTATTGGTTTCATAACTCCTCTTACAACAATTGGCATTCCAGTTGACATACCACCTTCTAAACCACCTAAACGGTTTGTATCTCGTGTATAACCATCTTCTTTATTCCAAGAAATTTGATCATGAACTTGACTACCAAATAAATTCGCCATTTCAAATCCTAAACCAACTTCTACACCTTTAAATGCATTTATACTCATCATTGCCATGGCTAATTTCCCGTCTAACTTACGATCGTAATGGGCGTAGCTTCCTACACCTGCAGGCATTCCAGTAACAATTACTTCCACTACTCCGCCTATTGTATCGCCTGCTTTTTTGGCAACATCAATTGCTTCGACCATCTTTTCAGAAGCTACTGGGTCCAAACAATATACTGGATCGGCTTCAACTATCGCTCGAATTTCTTCAATAGTTTTGCCCGTTGCTATATTCAAATCCGCTTCAATACCACCAATTTTGGTAACATGAGCAACTATCGATATTCCCAATTGTTTTAGCAATTGCTTAGCGACAGCTCCAACTGCAACACGGACGGTTGTTTCCCTTGCTGAAGAACGTTCTAAAACGTTCCGTAAATCACGATGCCCGTATTTCATTCCACCGACTAAATCTGCGTGACCCGGACGGGGTCTGGAAATCTGTCTTTTAATATCCTCTGGATCAATCTCATCTCCGAGAGGTTCAATCCCCATAATATTCGTCCAATGTTTCCAATCATCATTGTTTACGACAAGACAAACGGGAGATCCTAATGACTTACCATGCCTAACTCCAGAAGTTATAGCAACTGTATCTTTTTCAATTTGCATTCTTCTTCCTCGACCGTGACCACCTTGTCTACGCTTAAGTTCTTTATTTATCTGTTCACTCGTAATTTCTAATTGTGCTGGTAACCCTTCAATAATTGCTGTTAGTTGTGGTCCATGTGACTCACCTGCTGTTAAATAACGCACAACACTTTCCCCCTTCAACTCGCTAAAGTATTTGTTCTACTATATCATAAAATCTATTTCAGTGTATAGAAGAAAACTGTCCGATTTTCCTCGGACAGTTTCAAATTATTTTTTTCGATAGAAAAATGTGTCCTCTATCTCAAAACCAAATTTTCCTGGATTAAAGATTTGTTCTGTACTTCCAACGAAAAGGATACCACCTGAACGCAGGGAATTACTAAAGTTTTGATAAATTTGATCTTTTGCTTCTTCTGTAAAATAAATCATTACATTTCGGCAAATAATCAAATCGTAATTTTTATCGTATGTATCTTTTAATAAATTATGCTTTTTAAAATTAGTCGTCTTTTTAATCACATCTTCTACTTTATAAAACTGACCTTGTTTCTCGAAGTACTTAGTCTTCATCTCATTCGGTACTTCCGCCAGTGAGCGTTCAGGATATATCCCCACTTTGGCCCTATGAATTGCATTTTCATCTAAATCTGTTGCATATATAGAAATTTGGGAAAGAGGAAGATAATTTGATAATACCATAGCAGTTGTATATGGTTCTTCACCTGTAGAACAGGCAGCACTCCAAATTTTCAAACGTTTATTTTCAGCTAATAGTTTAGGAAATATTTTATTTTGCAAAACTTCCCAACGCTTCCCATTCCGGTAAAACTCGGACACATTAATCGTCATTCGATCTAAAAACTCATTCAATAAGTCTCTATCATTATCAAGCGCATTAAAAAACTCTACAAAGTTTTTATATCCTTTTTTTTCATATAGCGAAGTAAGTCTGCGTTTCATCTGTGCTTCTTTATACGCTGCAAGGTCGATACCTGTTTTAAATTTGATAGATTCCACAAATTTTATGTAGTCTGGCACAATAACATCGTTCCTTTCAAAATACCTATTATAAAGTATATCGTATTCTGAACATTTAGGACATAAGAAAAACCGGGCAAAAAGACGCAAGGTCCTTTCAGCATATGAATGACATTGCTTTTCGCGGGTATGGCTTCAGTCTCCTTTGCCAACAGGATGTAGGTCATGAAGGAGTTGCCTCAGGGAAGAGGCGCCTTTAGCCTTTCTTCCCTCTAGCGGGACCTTCCGCTCATGCACCTGCCGCTTCGCTTTCGGTGCAGAAAACATCTGCTATTCCCGCAGAAGTGCTGCCTACGTTCCAATCAGCGAAATGTATTTAAAGCAAGCTTGTGTTTTCTTAAAAGGGCGAAACCTGTGTTCATAGTACTATAAAGAATTAAATAATACCGCGGATTTCCGTTCTAGGTGGACCCTTTCCGCGGGGTGAGCGATGATCCATCACCGCCGCTACGCGTTCGTTGTGATGGATCATCTGTCTCACTCATCCCACTGGAGTCGCCACCTTTCACTACAATCCATTAAGTGAATAGTACTTAACAAGAAGATTTAGCCTAGCTAATGTTAAGCGGATAGAATTAGTTTAAGTAAACGTAGCGATCATACCATCCTATAATCGTTGTTGAATAAGATATTCTTTTCAAAAATTTGGTTCCTTAACTAATGTTCATAAGATTTAAATGTCATCTATCTTACTAGCTACAAACTTTTTGAAAGTACTTTGGACTAAACTTCGATAATATTTTGTGAGTATAGGTATTGAGACAGATAATTGTCTATATGGTCAAAAATTTTCCTATGTGGACAGAAAAATAATCATCCGGTCAGAAATTTTCCTATGTGGACAGAAAAATATTCATCCGGTCAGAAACTTTCCAATGTGGACAGAAAAATATTCATCCGGTCAGAAACTTTCCAATGTGGACAGAAAAATAATTATCCGGTAAGTAATTTTATTATCCGGTTGCATTATCATCTATCCGGTCAAACAAGAAAGCTCATATGGATTTTAATATAAACCGAGAAGAAAATCGGCTATTTGTATACTAATTTCAATATTTTTTACATAAAAAAATAACAGTCAAATATGAATAATTTGACTGTCATTTTTATATTTACATAATGGCAACAATGCCAGTTTTTAGATTAGTTAATCCAGTTGTTAGCTTCTTTAGTGTAAGCTACTAATTCTTCTTGTTTGAAGAATAAGCCGATTTCACGTTCAGCGCTTTCAGGTGAATCAGAACCATGAATAATATTTTTTCCAACAGTTACTGCAAAGTCTCCACGAATTGTTCCTGGAGCTGATTCTTTTGGATTTGTAGCTCCCATCATAAGACGAGCAGTTGAAATAACGTTTTCACCTTCCCAAACCATTGCAAAAACTGGTCCAGATGTGATGAATTCTACTAATTCACCGAAGAATGGGCGTTCTTTATGTTCGCCATAATGTTGTTCTGCTAATTCAGTTGGAATTTGCATTAATTTTGCTCCAACTAATTGATATCCTTTTTTCTCAAAACGATTTACGATTTCACCGATTAGGTTACGTTGTACGCCATCAGGTTTTACCATTAAAAATGTTTTTTCCATGATTAACACTCCTTCAAATATATAAGGGGATAATTTCTCCACCGTTACAAATAATATCACTATGATGCATTATTTTCAAATTAAATTTAGACTTGATGTATCAAGTTTAAGTTCATCTCATAAAAAATTAACTTATCCTGCTAAATAGTCTGTTTTCTAACTTTAAGGAATCTATCGGAAGTAATACTCTTATCTTTATTGAATAAGATTAAAACTTACGTTTACTCATAAACAAGGCGATATTTTGTAAAGATTTTTTCGCAGAGTTTGTAGGCAATTGCTTTACTTCATTCAAAGCCTTTTGCAAGTACATATTACTTACTTGTTTCGCAAGACTAATTGCGTCGGAATTACGAATTTCTGTTAATAGTTTTTGCTTGTTATCTTCTGAAATAATCCCATCTAATAATTCCTTTAATAAAGGAGCAATAGTTGGTTCATTCTTTACATATAGAACAGGTAAAGTAATGTTACCTTGTAGTAAATCACTTCCAGCTGGTTTGCCTAGTTGCTCATCTGTCGAAGTAATATCTAAAATATCATCAATTATCTGAAAAGACATACCTACATAATAGCCGAATCGCTTTAAATGCCGAATCGTTTTTTTATCTGCTCCAGAAGCAATAGCACCAAGTTCACAACTTGCCGAGATTAAAATAGCTGTTTTTCTCTTTATTCTTCTTAAATAATCTCGAACATTTTGTTCCAATATATGTTTATCCTCTATTTGTATAATTTCACCTATACAAAGCTCTACCATCGTATGAGACAAAACTTCATGTGCATATGTATTATCTAATACTGTTATGTATTCAATCGCTCTAGCAAAGAGAAAATCTCCCGTGTACATTGCTACTCGATTATTCCACTGAGTTTTTACTGTTTCTCTTCCTCTTCTTGTTTCCGCGTCGTCTATTACATCATCATGGACAAGTGAGGCCATATGAATAAGTTCAATGGGGACAGCAACATTTTTTATTGATTCAATCGAATAGTTACCAAACTTTGCTGAAAGTAAAACAAAAACAGGACGAATTCGCTTTCCTCCAGCCAGAAGTAAATGAAGAGAAGCTTCATTTAATAAGTGAGATGAAGAATTCACTGCAGTTGCTAGTTCTTTTTCGATGACATCTAAATCCGATTTTAAATCGGAATAAAGTAATTTTAACTTCATCTTATCCACAGATAATACCTTCTCCCACTCAAATATCTTTTTTAAATCCAATATGTCTTGCTGCTGCTCCACCACTATAAGGTTTGCTTGAAACTTTCTGTAAACCTACTTCTTCGAATAATCGAGATAATGCTTCTCTATTTGGAAAGTCTCTTGCTGATTCTTGTAGCCAAGAATATTCTTTATAACTTTTAGCAAATAGTTTACCAAACAAAGGCATAATATAACGGAAATAAAAGCGAAAACCTACATTAAATAATTTAGAATCTGGTTGCGAAGTTTCTAAACAAACGACCATACCACCAGGTTTAGCAACACGTTTCATTTCTTCTAATACTTGTTTATAATCCGGCACATTTCTAAGACCAAAACCAATTGTCACATAATCAAATGAATTATCTTCAAAAGGCAGCTCCATTGCATTTCCCTGTACCAACTCAATTTGAGATATATTTTTTACTTTCTCTCTTCCTACATTCAACATATTTTGGCTAAAATCTAATCCGATTACTTTTCCATTTGATCCAATAACATCTGCTAATGCAATTGTCCAATCTGCAGTACCACAGCAAACGTCGAGTGCTTTACTTCCTCTTTTCACTTGCATTGCTTTCATTGTATCGGAACGCCATTTTATATGTTGTTGAAAACTTATAACAGAATTCATAGAATCATAGTTGCTTGAGATCTTTTCAAAAACTTCATGTACATATTGCTCTTTTGATTTTCCCACTTTTTACCCTTCTCTCAACTGCTTTTCCAGTGAATGTTTGCTCACTCGCTCTAAAATTGCATCTTTTAAGGATTCACATAATACTTCTGAGGTTCGAACATCCTGCACTAGTGTATACTCGATTTTTTCAATCTCACGGCGTAGAGCACCCATATCCATTTGAAAAGTTTTCGATTTACTGATATAAAATGTTTTTTCATTTTTTTCGAAGGCAGCTAACTCTTTCTTTAACGCTGCTAGTAATAATGCTTCTTTCATGATAAATACGTATTCATGATAAGAATAATATTCTAAAAATCGTTCAATTGGTTTACTTTCAATTTGTTGAATAGATTGCATTAATTGTTCCAATGTATAATCCTCTAGATCATAAAATCTAGACTTATGCTCTGTAATTATTGCAACACTATTAGACAATTGTTGGATTAAATCAATTTTATTTTCTTTTGCTAAAAGTTGATAGTAACGACCACTATAATAATCTCCAGCTAATACTTGTAATTGTTGTGTTTTAGCTGTCGCATTTTCTTCTTTAACTAAATCATGAGCAGCAAGAGCAGAAAATATAAGAGACACAGCAATTGCAGATACCTCTACTGATTTGTCCCAGATCTCCTCATTAAGTAGTGGTAAGATTGTGAAAAACAAACGATCTTCATCAATTACAGGTTTGCCTGTGTATTTTTGCAAAGTGTTTTGTTGAAGTTGCATAAGAATATTCTTTTTATAAGTTTCCACATGTTGTAATATCAATGCTTCGTTCATACACTTTACTCCATTTCTCAACCGCTGTTATCTTTTATATAGTTTACTACATTTTCTTAGAATCACTTTGAATCACGCCATTAGCTGTTTGAATGGACGCTTTACCTCTAATTTTCATTGCCGAAGTATGTTCCGTAAATTGAGCGATCATCACTTCTCCAGTATCAAGCTTTTCAGAATGATGGAATTTAGTATCTGAACCTCTAGTTAATCCTATTACATGAACTCCATCTTCTTCTGCTTTGATTACGATGAAATCTGAACTAGACATTTTAAAGTCTCCTTTGTTCACAGTCTTTTTTTATCATACCATATTCTATCCCATTCATCCAAAACTGTTATCTCATCTGTATGAAAGATAATATTTCCGAACGTTTAACTTCATCGTTTTCTAAAATACCTCTCGAAACAGCAGTAACAGTTTTTGCACCCGGTTTTTTTATTCCGCGCATTGTCATGCACATGTGCTCTGCTTCAATTACTACATAAACACCGTGAGGGTTTAACATTTCAATGATGTCATCAGCAATGGATGAAGTTATTCTCTCTTGAAGTTGAGGACGTCTTGCAGTTGTTTCTACCGCTCTCGCTAGTTTACTTAGTCCAGTCACAACCCCGTTTCTTGGAATATAAGCTACATGTGCTTTACCGTAAAAAGGAACGAGATGATGTTCACACATCGAAAAGAACGGAATATCTTTTACTAAAACAAGTTCTTCATGTTCTTCGTTAAAAACAGTTTTAAAATATTCTTTTGGGTCTTGATGCAAACCCTCAAACATTTCAGCATACATTTTAGATACTCTTTTTGGAGTATCAAGTAGTCCCTCTCTAGTAGGATCCTCACCGACAGCTTCTAAGATCATTTTAACTGCCTCTTCTATTTTTTTCAGATCGACATTTGTCATCTGTTATCCCCCCTAAACCAAACTTCGTATATGTCATTAGCATCTTAGCATACGAATCAAATATAATAAATATTTTTCAATTATGTATAATTATCAAGTTTATTATGTTATCTAATGAATGAAAAGAACGGCTACCGTGAAGATAGCTTCATGGTAGCCGTTCTATGTACTACAACATCACTTATTTAACTGCGTCTTTAAGCGCTTTACCTGGTTTAAATGCAGGTACCTTGCTTGCAGCGATGTCGATTTCTTTACCAGTTTGAGGATTACGACCTTTACGTGCAGCACGTTCACGTACCTCAAAGTTACCAAAACCGATTAATTGAACTTTTTCACCATCTGCAAGTGCAGTTTGAATTGATTCAAATACAGCCTCAACTGCTTTTGAAGCATCTTTCTTAGAAAGATCTGCCGCTTCAGCAACTGAATTCACTAATTCTGTTTTATTCATAACATTCACCTCCTCTCAAAGGAAGATAGCTTCAATCCTGTAAAAAGAGTATCACAACCAAAAAGGCTACGCAACACTATTTGTACGTCTTTTAGGAACTTTAAGTAAAAAAAAGTGTTTTTAATGAAATAACGGGACTTTTCGCATAGATGCGAATAGTCCCGTTTCAAGTAAAATGACAAAAGTCCGAGTACTCTCTACACTCGTTCCCCATTATTTACTGTGATTTCTGAAAAAAGAAAAACCGAAAAAAAGAAGCCCAATCCTTTCAAAAAGAGTAGCATATGAATGTCGTTGCTTTCTCTACAGTGCCTCTTTTTGTGTGGCTTCAGTTTCCTCGTCACTGAGCTCCAATTAACTAATATTTATGGGACGATAATTTTCCGTTTCAGGTGGACGCGTTCCGCGGGGGCGCCGCTACGCGTTCGTTGTGATGGTTCATCTGTCTCACAAAGGAACAAAGGCTAAAAGCGCCACATCGTGTGGCAACGCCTTCATGACCAACATCCTGTTGGCCTCCGCCTGGAGTCGCCACCTTTCACTACAATCCATGAAGTGAGTAGTACCTAACAAGAAGATTTAGCATAGAAATAGTTAAGTAAACGTAGTGATCATGCCATCCTGTAATCGTTGTTGAATAAGATATGTTATTGCTTTTAAAATTTTAGTGAAATTTTGTGCATACGTATAAATATGCAGTTTTCTAACTTTAAGCCTCAGCATGCAGAGGAAATCAACCTGTTCATGGCATAAAAATTTATATATGCTCATCAGTTTTTTAAAAGTAATGAGCAAAAATAAATGGAGGGATTTCTAAGAATTTTCTTAGTAACCCTCCATATGCCTATAAAATAAAAGTAACTAGACCTCTATCCCCTTCATTAACCATTCTTTCAATTGTTTCACGCATTCTCTTTTTAGCTAGCCCAGAAACATTTTCTGTTTTATAACGTAAGCTTTCTTTCATTACTTCTACCAGAGAAGTGCCGAAAACTTGTGTTTGCCATAATGCATCTCGATCATGTAAATAACCATGTTTTAAATCTTTTAGTAACTGCTGACTATGAAACTCGGAACCAATTAATGGAGCAAACTCTGCCTCCATATCTACTCGAATTATATGAAGAGATGCAGCTTTTGCTTTTAAACTAACACCGTAAAAATTATTTTGTTTTATAATTTCCGGTGCTGAAGGTTGGAAATCTTGAATGGTTGGGAGTGATACCCCGTATCCATGTGTTCTTGCTGCCTCTAATGCTTCCGAAAATTTATTGTAGGCCTTTTTAGCTGTCGAAGCTTCCTTTACGAATAAAAGCCAATCTTTTTTGGTTTGAATAGGCTCTTCTAACCATTCATCACAAACTTCTTGGAAAACTTCTGGTTTTAAGCCAATTTGTATACACGCTGAGCCTCGTCCCGGGTTCGCTTCTACTACCTCTGCTGATTGGATGAAGGGAACTTGTTTAAATCTGGATGCAAGCTCTTTCACATCTTTCATTTTTGACACCATTTGTAACCATTCTTGTAAAGAAGAAGTGATTGCATTGTTTACAAAATGATCTGGTTCTAAGACCTCGGTCCAATCTGGTTTAATGAGTTCAATATCTGTAATTGGGAATTCATAAAGCGCCTGTTGGAGTATGTATTGAATTTCCTCAGCGGTCATTCTATCCACAGCTACTGCAATTACAGGTACTTCATGTTCTCTCTGCAAATCTTCACATAATTGAATTGTATTTGCATGACCAGGCATTTTACTGTTTAACACAATAACAAATGGTTTACCTATTTCTTTTAATTGAGCAATGATTTGTTGCTCTGCACTCTCTGCCGCTTTTCTTGGAATATTATTTACTGAACCATCCGTTGTTACAACAATCCCAATAGTAGAGTGATCTCTAATCACTTTGTCAGTGCCGATTCTTGCAGCTTCTTCAAATGGAATGGCTTCACTATGCCAAGGTGTATGCACTAGTTTTTGCCCTTCTTCTCCAGAATGAGTTTTAATGCCATCAATCATATAACCAACACAATCTACTAATCTAATTTGTAAACGTAATTGTTCTTCTCCAAGATAAATATTGGTTCCATGGGCAGGAACAAACTTTGGTTCAGCGGTCATAATTACGTTACCTGGTGAACTTTGTGGAAGCTCATCTTGTGCTCTCAATCTTTCTGATTCCTCTTTTATATTAGGAATAACAACAAGCTCCATTACTCGTTTCACGAAAGTAGATTTACCAACTCGAACTGGTCCTACAACACCAATATACACATCTCCATTAGTACGCTCAGCTATTTGTTCATAAAGTTTACTTGTCATGGATACTCTCCTTTCTTCGCAGTTTAATATATGCACAAAAAAAACGTTTCATGCATATCACATGAAACGTTCAATTATATTATTTTGATAGCATAAAAACTGGTTCATTGTTTTCATTTACAGTATAGGGAAGTGAATATGCAGGAACGATTGCAAAGTTATCAGTGAGTAAATGACGAATATCCTCACCTGGTTTTACGTCTGTTTTATTTTCCTGAAGCAGACGATTTAATTCGATCGAGTAATCCACATACATTTTACCATCTCCAGTTGCTACTAATGGTAATTGTGTGTCTGAGTATGGACTTTGTACGGACAATTCACTTTGGTAGCCCATCTTCTTGTAGTCTAGCTTATATACCCCATCCGCTATTGTTTCTGCGATCGGACCATAACCATTAATGCCTTTACGATAATTAATGTCACGCAGTGTATCTGCAATTCGCAAATCTACTAACTTTACTGTTGGATTATCTTCAACATCCATTAAAACATACTGATAAATTCCACCTGCTTCGTATGAGTTAGCTGGTGATTTGCCCATATATCTTGGAACAATTTTTGTAAAATCTATTGGATATTTAATATATTGATCTGTTTCCATATCTCGAGTTTTAATCGGTAATAGGCCACCTGAATCTTGTCTAAAGCTATTAACAGCGTTTTGAACCGCCGTTAACTGATCTTCATAGGGCAATAAATTTTCGGGTTGTTGTCCACCTTTAAAGCCACAACCAGTTAAAACAAGCACACCAAAAAGTAAAGTAGCCAAAAGTTTTAAGTTTTTCATCCGAATCTCCTTACTAAGCTTTTGTTGGATTAAAAATTATATATACCATTGTAATGAAACCGATAAATAACAATATGTATGCGACTAAACCAAATATTGCTTTAAGAATTTTATTTTTAAATTTAGTTTTAACAAAGAACATAAACAACATGGCTAAAAATAAACTACCCATAGAACCAAATGAAATCCACATTTTTTGCATAGATGTAACTAATAACATAGGCTATTCCTACCTTTCTAAAAATTATAAGTATTACACATCAAAAAAGAGTTGCAATTTGTACAACCCAATTTGTTTTTTTATACCTTTATATTTTGGTAGAATTATTCATACTTTTTGAAAACATTTCTGCATCCCAAGAAAGATACTTAGGATGCAAAGTCTTTATTCTGAACAACTTGTAATAGAAGCTACGATAATCTATAAATTTAAAATGTCTTATAATCCTCTAACTCATGCTTTTTAGTACGCATCATAAGATTATCCACTGCTTCTTTCGGATCTACATTTTCAAATAATACTGAATGGAGTGCTTCTGTTATAGGCATATCCACGTTTTGTTTTTGAGCAAGCTGATAGGCAGCTTTTGTTGTACGAACTCCTTCTACTACCATCCCTACTTCTTCAAGAACTGCCTCAAGTGTAGCACCTTTACCAAGTAAATTACCTGCTTTCCAATTTCGGGAGTGTACACTTGTACATGTGGCAATTAAGTCTCCCATACCTGTTAAACCTGAAAAAGTATAGGCTTCGGCACCTAAACTTATACCAAGCCTTGAAATTTCCGCTAAACCTCTTGTAATAAGTGCAGCTTTTGCATTATCACCATAACCTAATCCATCTACAATACCAGCAGCAAGTCCAATCACATTTTTTAAAGCAGCTCCTATTTCTACACCAATAACATCATCATTTGTATACACTCTAAAAGAGTTATTCATAAATAAGTCTTGGATTTTTTTTGCGGCTTTTATATTCTCACTCGCAGCAGTAATTGTTGTTGGGTGATGTAATACAACTTCTTCTGCATGACTTGGCCCAGAAAGTACTACAATTGCCTCTACTAAATTAGTAGGTAATTCTTCCTCAATCATCTCAGATATCCGTTTTAATGAATTTGGTTCAATTCCTTTAGACACATGAACCAATAGTTTTTTTTCAGTCAACAAATCTTTCATTTCCTGACAAACTTCTCTAATGGCTTTTGTTGGAACAGCAATTATTATGGTTGTAGCATGTGTTATAGCTTTCTCGAAATCATTTGTAGCACTTAAATTATTTGGTAATATTGTATTTGGCAAATACTTTTTATTTGTATGTTCAAGATTTATTTCCATCGCTTGGTTTTCTCGATGTGACCACAAAAGACAATCATGATTATTATTAGCTAATACCATGGCAAGCGCTGTACCCCAACTACCTGCCCCAAGCACAGTTATTTTCTCCATCAAATTACACTCCTATCAATTAAACCTCGGCGTAAATGCTACCCCATTTTCTTGAGTACTCTAGTAAAACCTGGGGCAAACGCCGGAGGCTACTTAATATCAGCAGGTGTCAGCCTTAATCCAAATTCTAGGCATTTCGGCATACATCCACCCACTCTTTGAAATTGAGAACTTCTGACTTCGTTAACTCGTTACCGTATATGATTAAGTTCTTGCACGAGTAATGATTCGGATAGGAGTTCCTTCAAAATCAAATGATTCACGAATACGATTTTCTAAAAATCTTTCGTAGGAGAAATGCATCATTTCAGGTTCATTAACAAAAACAACAAATGTTGGTGGTTTAATAGCCACTTGCGTCGCATAGTAAATACGCAACTTTTTCCCTTTATCTGTTGGAGCCGGATTACGCGCAACTGAATCTTCAATTACTTCATTTAATACAGATGATTGAACGCGAAGTGAGTGATTCTCACTTACTCTATTAACAATCGGTAAGATAGCTTGAACACGTTGTTTCGTTTTAGCAGAAACAAAAACAATTGGTGCATAATCTAAAAATTGAAAATGCTTTCGTATAGATTTTGTCATTTCATTCATTGTTTTATCATCTTTTTCAATTGCATCCCATTTATTCATCACAATAATTACAGCTTTTCCACCTTCATGTGCATACCCTGCAATTTTCTTATCTTGCTCTTGAATACCTTCTTCGGCATTAAGAACAACTAAAACAACGTCGGAACGTTCGATAGCCTTTAAAGCACGAAGAACACTGTATTTTTCAGTTGTTTCGTAAACTTTCCCTTTTTTACGCATTCCCGCCGTATCAATCATGACGTACTCTTGTCCATCAAAAGAATACTCTGTATCGATAGCATCTCTCGTTGTACCTGCGATATCACTCACAATTACTCGGTCTTGTCCTAAGAATGCATTAATAAGGGATGATTTCCCTACATTTGGTCTTCCAATTAAAGAAAACTTAATAACTTCTTCTCCATACTCTTGATCGTTTGGCTCAGGGAAATTTTTAGCAACTTCATCTAATAAATCTCCAAGCCCTAGTCCATGTGACCCTGAAATAGGAAATGGCTCACCCATTCCAAGAGAATAGAAGTCGTATATCATTTCTCGCATATCAGGGTTATCAATTTTATTGACCGCTAATACTATAGGTTTTTTTGTTTTGTATAATATTTTTGCAACATACTCATCAGCACTTGTAATGCCTTCACGACCATTTGTCAAAAATATAATAACATCTGCTTCGTCCATTGCAATTTCAGCTTGTTGCTTAATTTGCTCTAAAAAGGGTTCGTCACTTAATTCGATCCCACCCGTATCGATAATGTTAAATTCATGTGTCAACCAATCTGCTGAACTATATATACGATCACGTGTAATTCCTGGAATATCTTCAACTATGGATACACGTTCTCCTACGATACGATTAAATATAGTTGATTTGCCTACATTTGGCCTACCAACGATTGCTACTACTGGTTTTGTCATTACTTATTCATCCTTCCAACTTCGTCTATTTTGTATTATACAACAAAATGACAAAAGCAGGCGACTTTATAAAATCGCCTGCATAGTATTTATTAATATTTAGTTCATTTTCATAAATCAAAGTTAGGGCATAAAACACGAAAAATATTAAAGAGAAATGTGAGAATATATATTAAATACTCTTCATAAATCAAGATGATTTCCGCTATCGGCGGACGCTTTCCGCGGGGTGAGCGATGAGCCATCACCGACGCTTTCGCGTCGATTGTGATTGCTCATCTGTCTCACTTATCCCGCAGGAGTCGCCGCCTGTCGCTCCAATCACTAAAATAATCATTGTTCGTTTTTTAATATTAAATGCTATTTATGAAATTAACTCATTTAGTTTTTATTTGTAAAATCTTTTAGCTTGTCTCCTAGTACATCACTTATGGAGAAACCTTTAGACTCTTCTGGTAGTTGGTAATCTTCTAAATTATACTCGTTCTCGTTTTCGATTAAATCTTTTATGCTTAAAGATAAACGTCTATCAGCACTATTTACATCTAGTACTTTCACTTGAACTTCTTCGCCTTCTTTAAGTATTTCATGAGGTGTCGTAATATGCTTATGAGCTATTTGTGAAATATGAACAAGTCCTTCTACGCCAGGAAATACTTCTACAAAAGCTCCGTAAGAAACAATTCGTTTAATAGTCCCTGTTAACACTGCACCTTTAGAAGCTTTATCTTCAATATCTGCCCAAGGTCCTGGTAGCGTATCTTTTATAGATAAAGAAATTCTTTCAGAATCTCTATCTACTGATAAGACTTTTACACTTACTTCTTGTCCCTCTGATAACACATCTCCAACATTATCTAAGTGATCGTGGGAGATTTGAGAAATATGAACAAGGCCATCCACCCCGCCAATATCCACGAAAGCACCGAAAGAAGCAATTCTCTGAACAGTACCTGTTAATATATCTCCACTATGGATATGTTCAAGCGTTTTTTGTTTACTTACGGCTTTCTCATCATCTAAAACTGCTTTATGAGATAGAATTAGGCGATTTTTATCTTTTTCAAATTCAACGATTTTAAAAGTTAACACTTTGCCTTTGTAATCTTCAAACGATTCCACGAAATAATCTTCAATTAAAGACGCTGGGATAAAACCACGAACACCTAAATCTACTACTAATCCGCCTTTAACTACTTCTTTTACTTCTGTTTCAATAATTTCACCTGAATGGAATTGTTTCTCTAAATGGTCCCATGCTTTTTCCGCATCTACTTTTCGTTTAGAAAGTACAAAATTAGCATCTTCCACTTTTGTGATCATTAGTTCTAGTTCATCACCAATGGAAACGGCGTCGGATGCTTTTTCAATATGCAAGCTAGATAGTTCACTTATCGGAACTATACCATCAAAAGGTGCACCTTCAATTGTTACGATTGCTGACTTTTCATCTACTTGCGCAACCGTCGCTTTCACTAGATCTCCTTCTTTAAACTCATGTGTGTCGACTAAGTTCATTTCTTCTGACATATGATATCCTCCTTCACAACGTCTCATTACTATTTTATGCGAACTAGCTCAGAAATACAAAAGGAAGCTCTTATCAAATTTAAAAAAATTGATTATTTCATTTTTTATATTGCTCAAGTAATTGACTGATGTTTGACATAATAACCTCTGTTACTTCATCTGGAGATGCTTTTCGCTCTCGAAATGGTTCTATATCAATCATTTCACCAAATACAATTTTTAACTTTCTAAAAGGCTTATATGGACCAATAATTGCACAAGGTACTACATTAGCGTCTCCTCTAAGTGCAAAGAAACCTGCTCCACTAAAACCTTTTCCCAATGTGCCATCTTTACTTCTCGTTCCTTCTGGAAAAAGTCCTACTACCTCTCCATCCTTTAAAAGTTTTATAGCACGTCGAAGAGCATCACGATCACTCATTCCTCTTTTTACAGGAAATGCGTTAACCCCAGGAAGAATGCTTTTTAGAATAGGAATACGAAATAATTCTTCTTTTGCCATAAAATTTACTGGTCTAGGGGCATTGATACCAACAACAGGTGGATCCAATGCTTCTATGTGGTTTGAACATAGGAGAATGCCTCCGTCTTTAGGAAAGTTCTCTGCTCCGATTACTTCAAACCGATAAATTGGTTTTAAAGCTACATACAATACAGTTTTCCCAAATGAATAGAGGTTCATATTAGATCATCCTTTCTTTTGCAAGTTGCATAATTTTCTCTGATACTTGTTCTATAGTAAGAGAAGTTGTATCAATAAATATCGCATCTTCTGCTTTTATTAGCGGAGAAGCTTCCCTTTCACTATCCATCTTGTCTCGAAGTGCTATTTCTTTCATAAGGATTTCTATATTTGTACTGATCCCTCTTTTTTGATTTTCTAGAAAACGTCTTTTTGCTCTCTCTTCTACACTTGCAGACATGAATACTTTTAGTTCTGCGTTTGTTAATACATGTGTCCCGATATCACGGCCATCCATAACTATAGCGCCGTTTTTCCCCATTTCTAGCTGTCTTAATACCATTTCTTTTCGTAAATTAGCATGTGCTGCAACAATTGAGACAGAAGCTGTTACTTGTTCGGAACGAATTTCCTCAGTTACTTCCTCACTATCTAAAAATACTATTTGTCCTCTTGAAGACGGCTTCAGCTCAATAGATGTTTCATCTAATAACTTCGTTAACTTTTCTCCGTCTTGCAAATCTATGTTTAATTGGATTGCTTTATACGTTATCGCTCGATACATTGCTCCTGTATCCACATATGTATATCCTAGTAGTTCTGCAGTTTTTTTGGCAATAGTACTCTTTCCAGCCGCTGCAGGACCATCAATTGCTATTTGTATTTGTTTTGTCATAATGTAGCCCTCCACTCTATTCAAGTTTATTTTATCATAAAACGTTACGTAAAAAAAAAGCCTGTATTCACAGACTTTTAATTCATTTCTTTTTTTCTTAAAAGTAGTTGACGCTCAAAACAAAATCGAACAATCTGTTGTTTATCTACATCATCTGTGTCTGTAAATTGTAGAGACGCTAGTTTTTGTTGCCCTCTTTCCCATATTCGTACAGCTATTGCAGTGGTCGAAACATACTTAATGTCACCATTATTAAATGCAAGAGGAAGTATTAAAGAAATTTCGTCTCCATCTTTAAATTCAACCTCTCGATTTAATATTATAGCTGATCCACCAGCACTGATATCATCGGTAACAAATTGATATCTTTTATCTTCAAACTGGACTGAAATATCCAATGATGTACTAACACGTACAAAATCTCTTCTTTGGATTTTAATAATTTCCGAATCACCTGGCCAAGAAAGTTTAATCATCGGAATTTGTCCTTTTCTTTTTCCCAATACTTCAGTTTGAAAAGCGAATGCAGCTTTCGATTCTTCCACATAAGTTGCACGAATTTGAGCACCGTCAGTTAGAAATACAGTTCTATTCGTCGCGATGTCAATTGGATAATCTACATAGACAAAATGTTCATCTAAATCAACTACTTTACAACGATATTTCTCTTCTTTTTCTACAAAAGTCGGTTCTAGTAATAGAAACGTCCCTAGTTTTATTTTCATAAGTAATCCCTCATTAAGTGTGATTATAGTTCTATTATGACACTTAAAGGAATTAATTTCTATAAAATTTTATAGACACTAGTACTTTTTCTTCCAGCAATATTTTCACAGAAATACTTTTTATAGTAACAGGAAGGCTTTAGTTATGGTAGTTTTTCTGCGTTTAAAATCTCATGATTTTCTGTATCAATATAAATTTTGTATGTGCCAATAGAATCGTTTCTAGTCAAAATTTCATAAGCCAAGCGTTGTTGTTGTTCCTTGTTTGCTACATATGTCAATCTTTCTTCTTCCACTGAAAAATTATTTGAAAATAAATCTTTATAATTTAATGGTTTAATTTCTTGAGGCTCAATTTTTTCTTTTTGAATATATTCCATTGCATTTAATCCTAACAATTCACCATTATCTTTTGCTATTTTTAACTGTATTCCATCGGCATAGATTAAGGCTTTATTATTAGCATCTATTCTTGCAAAGGCTAAATGCCAAGCGATATTATTTTCTCGAAAATCTACCATTTCAGTATCCGCATAATCAAACGCCTTCATATAACCCTTCGCCTTTTCTTTCATCTGATCCACGCTAATAGTTGTTTTTTCAGACGGTCTTTCCATTAAAAAAGATAATAAATGTCCTCCTTTTTTCGTAAAATCTGCATAACCAATACGTATACCTATGTGATACTGCAGATGATAAAAAGGATATGGAGCGTTGTTTGAGCTTTCCGTAATATGAATTGTTGAATCCTTTAATTCGGGAAATAACTTTGCAAACTTGCTTTTTACTTGATCAATACTTACATCCGAATCTTGAATATTTTGAAGATCCTTCTTTTTTTGATCATCTGTTTCACTAGCTGTCATTGGAAAGTCGCTTTCCGTATATGCTTTTACAGAATTCCCAAGCGCTTTCCAAGTGTTTTCATTATCTTTATTTACTTTATTTAAAACAAATTGATTCACAATATAATCTTTATTGCCCCCATCTTTAGTAGTAAATGCCCATTGATTGGATAGTTCTCTTAAATTTCCACGAGCAGTTGTCATATTTTTTTGCCATTCTTCTATTGGTACTTTACCCGCCTTCACAAGAGAGGCACCATTACCTATTCTTGTTAAATAGTTCATCCATACAGTTGAAGTTTCTTGATCTATAGGTAAAGCAGAAATGGATGCTCTTACATCGGAGGATAATCTCCAAACTTCATCTAAAGGTTTATCGAGTGCTTGTTTGTCTTTAAACATTAGAGTTTGATCAATGGAGTCACTTAGTTTTGTCAGTTTTTCAGATGCTGAAGTTAATTGATTGGAATATTGTATAGCAAGCGCATTTTCTAATCGTGTATTCTTACTTTGGACAGAAAAATGATACACAAGGAATATGACAGCGACAGAAGCAATTATCCATATAAATTTTTTCATTATATCTCCTTATGAGCAAAAAATATGCTGTCCGATTGTTTTAATTTGTGGTCGTGACCAAATCCATTTACTAGTTGCTGTTTTCGGGTTGAAATAATAGATCGCATTTTCCGAAGGATCCCAACCATTCAATGCATCTAGGACCGCTTCTTTTGCTCTCTCATTTGGCTCTAACCAAATTTGACCATCAGCTACCGCAGTAAATGCTAATGGTTGAAAAATTACTTCAGAAATTGTATTTGGAAAATCCGGATGCTGCACCCTATTTAAAATAACAGCAGCTACTGCTACTTGCCCTTCATATGGTTCACCTCTAGCTTCACCATACACTGCATTTGCTAGAAGTTTTAAATCTTTTTCAGAGTATTTCGGTGGAAGTTGCATTTTGGTACTTTCTGCTTTCTTATTTTTTACTTGTTTTCCTAAGTCAATGCCTCCATAATAGGTAAAACTATTTCCTTTTTTAATTTGCTCATGTACCCACGCTTTGTTAAATTCAGAAGCACTAACAAGCTTTTTCTTCGTTGCTTCTCCAAGTAAACCGTCAACTGGAAGTCCATATTTTTCTTGAAAGTTCCTTAACGCCCAGTAGGTGCTATATCCAAATTTCCCATCAATCTCACTTTTATAGTATCCGATGAATTGGAGTCTCGCTTGTAATTCAATCACATCATCACCAAAAGCTCCACGCTCTAATACTTGAGTGGAGAAAGCCTGTGTAGATTGTTCTTTACTGATGAATGAATAGCTAATCGCACAAATTACCAAGATAATAAGGATGTATTTTATTTGTTTCAAACGACATCTCTCCTTTTTACATAGCTTGGATAATTAATACCTAAATATACAAAAAAAAATCTAGCGTTTAGCCAGATTTTTCTTTTACAAAATATTCATGATGTTCAAATCTTTTAGTTCTCATAAATATGTGGGCTTTCTTTACTCTTGATAAACCAAATATCCATAAAAATAACATGAAGGGAACGATTAAAATCAAATCAATTCCATTTATAAATAGTATACTATTATAAATACAGTGCAACACAAATGAAGTTAAAAATGAATAAGTAATTTCAAATTTTGCTGTTTTAGAATCTGTAAATTTAGCTCTTCCTAAATAATATCCCATCACTACACCAAATAATGCGTGACTTGAAACCGGAAGTAAAGCACGCAAAAAAGCCTGATCCATTCCATAATTTAATAAAAATAGTATATTTTCTACGGTTGCAAACCCAAGAGAAACACTAGCTCCGTATAATATTCCATCATAAGGATCATCAAACTCTACATGTTTATAAATAGCGATAATTAATATTAGCCATTTAAAAAATTCTTCTAACGCACTTGTTACTAAGGTTTGATGAACAAATATAGAGGTTAGTACTTTTTCTTCTTCTATTACATGTTGAATAAATAATATTGGAAAAGTTAATATAGCGCCATATATAAAAGTATGTAACAATAATTTTGAAGGTTCTTCTGCAATTTCTCTTTTTAAATAGAAATAACTTAAAAGCGCAAGAGCCGGAGCAATTGCAACGGAAAGTAGTATGAACATATTTTTTACTCCTTCCACTTAAATCATTTGCATCGACGTTATTTAAGCTGTACTAGTGCTTGAGGATGAAATATAAAGTAAATCTATTCCATTCGTTGAACACATATGAGTGAAGTCAATTTTTATTATACATTACATTTTAGATAATTTGTAAAAATTACGGAGGTATTTTTTTGAAAACTATATTACTAATTCATACTGGTGGAACAATTTCCATGCAGGTACAGGCAGAGACAGGAGCAGTTATACCGACAGATAATAATCCCCTTATATTTGAGGGAGAAAAACTAAAAGAACACGCAAATATTATTGAAATAGAAGCATTCAACTTACCTTCTCCTCATGTAACACCAAAAGAGATGCTCAATTTGAAGCAGATTATTGAACGTTATACTAAGGAAATGAAAATTGATGGTGTTGTTATTACCCATGGAACGGACACACTGGAAGAGACGGCTTACTTTCTAGACCTTACTGTGGAAACAGCCATCCCAATCGTTCTTACAGGAGCAATGCGCTCTTCCAATGAAATTGGATCAGATGGGCTATACAATTTATTGTCAGCAGTTAAAGTTGCATGTTCAGATGATGCAAAAGAAAAAGGAGTTCTAGTAGTATTAAATGATGAGATACACACAGCGGAAAACGTGACAAAAACCCATGCTAGCAATGTTAGCACATTCCAGAGTCCACAATATGGCCCAATTGGATTTATTTCTAAGTCAATTGTCCATTTTCATCATTCACCTAATCATCGTGCTGTGTTCCCTATTCAAGCTATCACGAAAAGGGTGGCATTATTTAAAGTATATGCGGGAATGGAGCCAGATTTATTAGAAGCTTCAATAAAATTAGGTTATGACGGGATTGTGTTGGAAGCATTAGGTCAAGGAAATGTTCCCCCAAACCTTGTTCCAATTATTGAAGAGATTTTAAAAAAGGAGATACCAATTGTGCTTGTTTCTAGATGCTTTAATGGAATCGCACAAGATGTATATGGATACGTCGGTGGTGGAAAAGGTTTAAAAGAAAAAGGTGTAATTTTCACAAAAGGTTTAAATGGACAAAAAGCGAGACTCGCGTTACTTATCGCACTTAATCATTCCGATCAAAGTAAAGCAATGGAGAATATTTTTTCAATCTAAGGAAAGTACAAACACCATTAAGTACAAAACCTTTTTTCAATTGTTTCTGAATGGCTTTGGACAGACTCGGGCAATATCTTTACCGAAAGCTATGTAAGAGGCAGGTCGTGACTGACATCACGACCTGCCTCTCTTTTCGGTAATATGGCTAACGACTGTCCGTATCTCTTAAAACATGGACGGTAAAAATAAAAAAACATTTTTAAATATGCTTTCTTAAGCGAAAGGACATTTAATTGCATTGTTGCTTTCTAGCTATTTCCTGAGCAATTTGCCCACCATGAAAACGACCGTTCTCAATGAAAATTTCATTTGCATTGTTACCAGCAGCAATAACACCCGCTATAAAAACACCTTTTACATTCGTTTCCATTGTCTCCTCGTTAATTGACGGCCTTCCTGTCACAGTGTCGATTTGTACTCCCATTTTTTCTAAAAAAGCATGATTAGGATGATAGCCTGTCATTGCAAATACAAAATCATTTTCAATTTGAAATTCACCATTTGGTCCCTTTAAAAATGCTTGTTGTTCATCTACGGCAAGGAATTCAGTATTAAAATACATATCAATTTCTCTATTCCGTACAAGCCCTTCAAATTCTGGTAAAATCCAAGGTTTAATACTTGAAGAATAATCACTTCCTCTATATGCAACAGTTACATTTGCTCCCGCTTTGTTCAACTCTAGAGCAGCATCAATTGCGGAGTTTTTGCCACCGATTACTAAAACATCTTGAGCAAAGTAAGGATGACCTTCTTTAAAATAATGAAATACTTTTGGTAATTCTTCACCTGGGATGTTCATATAATTTGGTTGATCATAATAACCTGTAGCAATTATTACGTATTGGGATGTATAGATTGCTTTCGAAGTAGTAACACGGAAATGATTTTCTATTTTTTCAACAGTTTTTACATGTTCATATTTATTTACTTTAATGTCCTTTAATTTTGCAACTTCTCTATAATAAACTAAGGCTTGATTTCTTTTCGGTTTTCTTTCTTCAACAATAAAAGGTACATTACCAATCGCTAATTTTTCACTAGTACTGAAAAAAGTTTGGTGTGTTGGATAGTTATAGATTGCTTCAACAATATTTCCTTTTTCAATAACAACATAATTTAATCCAATTTCTTGTATAGAAATTGCCGCAGCTAATCCGCATGGACCCCCACCAACAATTAGTACGTCAACATTTTGTTCCAACCTTAAAACTTCCTTCCATCATACTTCTAATTATTTTCGTCTACTTTTCCGAATAAGGTAATAATATGGCATTCTGACTTTGCCCCTAGTCTTAAAGGAAAACCTGTTGTACCAAATCCGTTACTAATCAGTTCTGCGCTATTTTCTTTTTGCCTAAACGTACCATTTTCATAAATACCAAATGGACCAAACCGTATCTGACCTCCATGTAAATGGCCAGCCAACAATAGATGTGGGCAAATTATTTTTTTGGCATTATTAAAGAATGCCGGTGCATGAGATACAAAAATAATAATATCATCTTTAGATACATTCTGAAATGCATCATATATTTTAACCCTACCATTAAATCCATCATTAATTCCAACAAGACGAATTATTGATTGACCATTAATTATTCCTGTAGATGTATTGTTTAATATGTGCACATCATATTCGTTTAACATTGAATTTAGTTGCTTTTCTCCTATTTCTCGATCGTTATTACCATATACATAATAAACGATACCTAGTTTACTTAACTGCCTAATGTTTGCCTTAGTGCGTTCTATAGGGACTCCTTTTTCGGTTAAATCTCCCCCAATCACGACTATATCTACTCTTCCTTGAAGAGAATTAATCAGTTTTTCTGGTATTTTTCTTCGATGAATATCTGAGATGAAAAATACATGAAACTGTTCCCCATCTTTCATTTCTTTAATGATGATGGAATGTTTTTTTACGTTAACTTGAAATGCTAAAGCCAGCATATATAAAAATAAAAGAACAATGAAGATTATAAAAAGTAAAATAAGATAATTCACTAAAAAATCCTCCTACTTAAACATACAAAAGGACAGGGATATCCCCTGTCCAGTATCATATTTATCGAGCTGATTATGAATCTTTAGAAATGTGTAATACACGAAATCCGGACTTTTCAAAATCCGCTATAATCTTATCTAGCTTCTCATCATTATCAATTTTTAATACAATTCTGCGTGCTAGTTTATCCGTTTCATCAAATGTAACTAATGAAATGACGGGTGTATGATATTTGTGTAATATATCGGATACTTTTAGTATTCGTCCTTCTGATTCAACAGAAGTAAATGTTATTCTTGTTCCCTTACTATTCATCCCAAATGCGCTACGGAATTGTGTAATCGTATCGTATCTAGTAACTATTCCAAGAAATTTACCCTCATCTAATACTGCTATGATTGGAAAATCATACAACTTTACTAATGCACTTTCAAAAACATCGTCGATATTTACGAAGATATCTTCTCTTACAACTACATCCATCACAGTCGTTTGGTTTAAGAAGATTTCTCTGTCGACTTCACTATAGAAATAGGCTTTGTATAAAAGATATTTATTAAACATTCCTTTATACATTCCGTTTTCAATTATCGGTAATGCATCAATTTCTTTCTGATCTAATTGTTGGAGTGCTTCCATCAAAGAAGCATTACCATTTACAGTTAAACATTTTTCTTTCGGAATCATTACACTTTTAACAAACATATAAGCACCTCTTCCATTACAGATTAATGATATATATTCGACAAATGTGTTTAATATCCCTTCTTCTATGTTTAAGGTAAGATGAGTTTTTGACCAGCTGAAATACTGTTAGATTTTAATCCATTTGCAGCTTTTATTTTTTCCACTGCATTAGGATCTTTATAATAATTAATAGCAATTCGATAGAGTGTCTCATTAGCTTGAACTATATGTGTTTTTTGCTGAGAAACTACTTTTGAATCTGTTTTTGTTTCTGTTTGTTGTTCTGTTTGTTGTTCTGTTTGTTGTTCGTTTTTTGGTTCCTCTACTTTAGAATCTTCATTAATTTCAGTTTGTGGTACAGTCTCTTTTGGATTTTGTTCTTCAACATTCTCCGTTTTATTCTCTTCTTTATCTTCTTTATTGTCATCTTTACCAGTATTAGAAATCGGTTTTGTTTCAACTGTAATGACACCTGGACTTGCAACGTCTTCTACTTTAGCAGTGTAGAAAAATTGAACATAAATAAAGATGCAAACGGGTATTAAAATAAAGATACTAAATAAAGTAGGGATTAGTAAATTTTTAGTTTTTTTCTTAGTTTTCTTAGAATAGGTAGATCTTCTAGTTCTTCTGGACTCCGTCATATCTTCCTCTAGACCAATTGACTGTCTATGTTCATCTATTTTTTTTTGGTAATCATCTTGTTTCATATTGTTCTAACTCCATTCATTCCTTCTTTTCTAATTCTATTATGACGAATTTTGTAGAAAAAGTAAACTTCCCAACAATATTCCTATGGAAGCAATTCATTTAGTCTGTTTTTCCAATTGAGTTGTTTTCTCTCTTCATCCTGTTCAATTCTTTTTGTAAGCACGCGATGAAGATCAAATGAACAAACAGAACAACAGTTTACCGGCCGTTCTTTTAATTGTTCGTCAAAATTATTTAACAGTTGCTCCCTTATACACTGTTCATTTCGAAACAGGTTAAACAGTTGCTGTATTTCGGTCCATTTCTTAGCTTTGATGTCATTAAATAATTTCGTAGTTTCTTGTTCCGTTAATATTTCTTTCCAATAATTTAAAATACGAAAAGTTGTTTCAGGGAGTTGTATTTCTTTATCCTCCGATTGATAGACAAGTTTTATATCATCTTCCTGAGGAAAGTCCTGCATTGCAACGTAAAAGGCTTGCTCGACATCTGAATTTGTAAATACAAGAGAGGCTATAGATTGTTCCCCATCCCTCGCGGCTCTTCCTATTTCTTGCATATAGCTAGCCATGGATGTTGGAATATGATCATGAATTATTTGTCGAATATTATTTTTATGTATACCCATACCAAAAGCATTTGTTGCACAAATCCATTCCAATTCACCTTGTTGAAACTGTTGCTGAATTAAAACTCGATCCTCTTGCTCCATTTTTGCATGATAAAAAGCTACTCTAACTCCTCTATTCCGTAATTCCTCTGCATAAAACTCAGTTTTTTTTCGAGATTGAGTATATAAAATCCCTGGCCCATTAGTTGCTAATATTCGACCTAAAATCCATGCTAATTTCTCTTGAGTATTTTCCAATTCTTGTACTTCATACGCAATAGAGGGACGATCTAACGAATGAATAAATTCATATGGGTCTTTCATATGTAAAGTACGTTTTATATCTTGTATAACTTTTTTCGTTGCTGTAGCCGTTAAAGCAAGAACTCGCAAATTAGGATAAGTTTTTAGCCATGTAGAAATTCTTAAATAATCTGGCCGAAAATCAAAACCCCACTGCGAAATACAATGAGCTTCATCCGCAACTATGTATGCTATTTCAATATTTGAAAGTGCCTTTTTAAAACGCTCATTTTGAAGCATCTCAGGAGAGGTGAATATAAATTTATAAGCTTGTAAATTTTGAAGTACGAATTCTTTTTGTTCAAAATCTAAAAACGAATTAATTGCTACAACTCGTTTTTCCCCCAACATTTTTAATTGTTCCACTTGATCCTGCATAAGTGATAATAATGGTGAAACGATAACAACTGTACCTTCCATCAAATAAGCTGGTAATTGAAATAATAACGATTTTCCCATTCCAGTTGGTAAAATAGCTACTACATCTCTTCCTTTTAGGACTTGTTGGATTATTTCTTCTTGCCCTTCTCGAAAAGAAGAGTAACCGAATTTTCGTTGAAGTATCTCAATTAACTTATCCATTTACCTCTTCTCCTTTCGTCAGTGCAATTCTTATTTGGAAATAACTAAGTTCCGGTAACTGCTCTCTAATCCTCTTAATTTTTTTTGTTTGTAACTTCCTGGATAAATGCAATACTTTTCGTATTTGTTCCGTAGAAATAAAAGAGATGAAAGGAAAATCTCGTTTTGCAGATACTATTTCAATTACATGGTCTTCAATTGTATTTAATTTTAAAGATCGCAATTCTGCAATTTTGTTGATATCATACCCTTTTAAAAATAACTCATAAGTTTTCATTGCCGTGTCAGTTAGCGGAGTAAGAACTTCAATATTTTCAGTAAGTATAAACAAGTCAGGAAATTTTTCGAGAGTCAACTTTTGTAAGATAATATGTAAGCATTCGATAAATAACAGTTTTAAATCAATAATTCTTTTATTGTAATGACGAGCAAGTTGCTCCCATGTGTTCCCACTTTTATCATTTCCACTTAGTCGATAAACAAATAACTCACGATGTATATCTTCAAAAATTGGGCTATCAATTAATTCCTCTAGTTGTTTCTTAAATGCAACAACAAATGTTTTGTCTTGAAAGTTCCTCTTTATTAAAAAGGACTTAACAAATTGATGAATTACTAGATTTTTTTGATTTGGAATAAACCTTCTTTCATTCGCTTGAAAATGAGACAATGTTTGTACAACTAGCTCAACTCTACCCCAAAAAATAAGTTCATTCCCTCTATATAGCCAACCATTATACAATGGTTTTCTCATTGAGTTAATCTGAAGTAACCCTTCTTCTGTTAGTAAAATTGTTGATTCATTCATTTTAATAAATCCATTTGATAGTAATGTTGAAATTTCTTCATCATATTCTTCTTTTGATATTTTAGGATAAATCGAGAAAAAAGGATGTAGATTAAAGTAAGTAACATCCTGAATAGTTTGTCCTGATTTTTTTCCTTTTAACAAATAAAATGGTGCTGTAGATGATCTCTCACCTTGAAATTTATAGATGATTAATAATAACAGTTGTTGAAAATACAATTGAAATACCTCTCAGATTTAATGTATTTTTGTTGAAATGTCGAGTAAACACCTTTAGAATGAATAAGATAGCTTATTCTTGTTAGTAGATATAAAGGAGAGAATATTGTAATGGCTAAATATACAATTGTAGATAAAGATACATGTATCGCATGTGGCGCTTGTGGTGCCGCTGCACCAGATATATACGATTATGACGATGAAGGAATTGCTTTCGTTATTCTAGATGATAACATGGGTACTGCTGAAGTACCAGACGAATTACTTGAAGATATGGAAGATGCATTTGAGGGTTGCCCAACTGATTCTATTAAAGTAGCAGATGAATCATTTGAAGGCGACGCATTAAAGTTTGAATAATAAACACTCTACACTTTGGAGTAAACCTTGACTCGAATAGGATACTTGGTGTTTTTATGGAGGATTTGGAAGTGACTACATCACTTCCAAATCCTCTTTTTTCGGTAATATTTCCCTCGAGTTTGCCCGCCTTCCTCTCGATTTGTGTGTTGTTAAGTTGCTTAAGATTCGGATAACTAGAGATATAATACCCCTCCTTTCAAGAAGAATAGCATATGAATGTCGTTGATTTCCGTTACGTCGGACGCTTTTCGCGGGCATGGCTTCAGTCTCCTTTGGCCAACACTATGTTGGTCACAAAGACGTTGCCAGACGAGGTGGCGCTCTTAGACTTTATTCCTTTGTGCGATCCTGGGGGGACTTCCGCTCATGCACCTGCCGCGGAAGTAGCCGCCTCCTCTTCAATCAACTCGTAGTACTTTTGGAGTGGCGAGAGGAGATAGAAAACAACTTTTCAAAAGGAAATAGCTTCCGAGATTGAATGACAGAAACAACTATCTACACTTCCTTCCCTATTTTTTCTCTGTTTCCGCTTGCCTTATAAGCAAATGAATGTACACCAGTTCATTAATTGAGCGAAATATATTCTTTACTTATTAAGATTCTTGATTGGAGCGGAAGGCGGCGACTCCTAGGGGATTAGCAAGCAAATCAAGACCCTGGACTGAGTGAAACGAGGGAAGCGGCTTGATGCTTGCCACCTGGAAAGCGCCCGCCTGCAGCGGAAATCAACTAGTATGTATGAGACGATTTATAATTGCTTAGTACGATAGATGACATTTAAATGCTATGAACATTTGTTAGGGAGCTACATTTTATCCAGATGCACAAAATTTCACCTAAATTTTAAAAAGCAATAGCATCCCTTATTCAACAACCATACAGAATTGCATGATCATCAGGTTCTTTGAACGATTTCCGGCTAAATCTTCTTGTTAGGTACTACTCACTTAATGGATTGTAGTGAAAGGTGGCGACTCCAGTCGGAGGCCAACAGGATGTTGGTCATGAAGGCGTTGCCACACGATGTGGCGCTCTTAGCCTTTGTTCCTCTGTGAGACAGATGAGCCTTAACAACGAACGCGTAGCGGAGCCCCCGCGGAACGCGTCCACCTGAAACGGAAATCCGCGGTGTTATCTAATTCTTAAAAGCACTATGAACACTGGTTTCGTAGGACGAAATATACATTCCTATCTTTAAATAAAAGGTCGTTTCTCTTAAAAAGAGAAACGACCTTTTTTTAGTTAATATCGGGAATGCTGAATGTTCTGTTTACCTTATCTAGCAATGGCTTCATTCGCTTAAATAAGACTATCATTACAATCGTCACTAATATGCCCTTTATAAGATTAAACGGTAAAATACCGAAAATGATCGAGTTAAATAGAGCAGTACCTGTCTCCATCGGGAAGTTCAAAAAATAGGAATACATAGGTAAAAATACAAAATAATTAAGTACACTCATCCCCATTGCCATAGAAATAGTTCCAGAGGCTAAGCCGTACATAATACCTTTTGAAGATGATGCTTTGCGATAAATTACATATACCGGTGTTAAAAATAATATACTTGTTACAAAGTTAGCCATATGCCCTACTGGAACACCGGTAGGACTACCAGAAAACAACCAATCTAATACATTTTTTAAGAATGCTACTAGAATACCTGCAATAGGACCCATTGTAATTGCAGCAATTAATGCTGGTATATCACTAAAATCTACCTTTAAATAGGCTGGTAACACTGGTAACGGAAATGCAAGTAGCATCAATACAAACGAAACACTACTTAACATCGCGATTGCAATAAGCATTCGCGTCTTACTTTTTGACATTATACACTCTCTCCTTTTGCGATTCACTCCACAAGAAGAAAAGTTCAGAACGTATTCCATACTCAAAAAATCCCTTAAGCAAAAATGTTGCTTAAGGGAGAAACAAGGCACACTAAAATAAGCGTATCCGTACTAGAGTATACGAAAAACGACTGTACCTTCACCTTCTCCCATCCAGACTATACTGTCGGCTTTGGAATTTAACCAAATCCTGCCTTAACGGCTCGCGGGCTCAAGAAAAAAATCTTCTAATACCGCCGATCGGGAATTACACCCTGCCCCGAAGATGAATCAATATTATTTTTCTTCAAGAATAATATCTTGAATTAATACCATCTTAACAAAAATAAAATAGACGTGCAATACAACTGCTTCAATATGGATGAATAAAAAGAATGCTAACCATTGATATTGTTCATGGCTAGCATTCAAAAGAATTATTTTTCTTCCATAATAAAACCGTTAGGACCTAATGGAATTGGAAGGAATTTTGATAAATCAAATTCTGCCCATTGCTGTTGTACAACATTTTCTAACTTTACTTCTGTTCCAAAGCTGGCAGCTGTAAGAGCAAATGCTTCAATTAATCTCGTTGCAGCAAAAGAATCCATTTTTTTAAAATCTAGTGGATCGGTAAATCGAATAATTGCTTTACCGCCAACATTAGAATAGTCATACGTAACATTGGATGGAATGACTGAAGTATATATGTCGTTATTTGACTCTTTCATTGCCAAAAATGCTTCTGAGATAGAATCGTACTTAGCACTAAAATTAGGTGATAAATAGCTCTTTCCACTTTGGGCAACGTAGTTAAAATAATTATGATGACCTAGCTTCCCATCCAATTTACTTGGTTCATTCAGAGTCCCTACCTGATTCCACTCAATTAGTGAACCGGCTTCATTTACAACTTCAATGGAATCGAAATCGTTAAATATTTCATTAATTGAACTCCAATATGGTCCTAGTGTACCTGAAGCAATGTCATATCCATGGTTCTCAGGCAAATAATGCTTCAAAATCTTGCCTTCCGCGATGAAGTTTCCTTTATACGGATGATATTCATCAAATCCCAATGCTTCTTCGTCAATTCGGCTACCATAACGTTCATATAATTGAATACTACTCGGAATCATGTTAGGAAAATCTTTTTCCATTTGTTTCTTTGGAATTATTATTGTAATTGGAACAGATAATGCATTCTCTATTAACGAAAAATGAAATACTGTTCTCCCATTTAAACTTTCTTCATAAACAGATGTGGTTTTATTCAACGGGACTAACTCTAAATGGGATATATCTAAACTAGACATCGTCATCATAGAATCAGATGATTTAGCTTCCGTGGCATCATTTGTAATGGATGCTTCCTCGGTGGTATCCATTGAACGCATGTCTAACTTCTTACTACTATTTTGTTCTATATTTTTATTTGATATTTCTTCCGACATAGATGATTCTTTGTCATTAAAAAAGGAAGACACTAAAAACGTTAGAATAAGGATGGAGGCAATAGAAACAGCAAAAGGTAGCCACTTTGATAATGTTACACGAGTAGTTCGTCTTTTTTCATTATTCTTTTGATTTTCTATTTCCATTTTCACCCGTTCATACACATCTTCTTTAGAACGTTGATCTGTAAATTTGGGCATATTATTTAAAAGCTCATCTAGTGCTTCTTCATCTTTTTTCCATTCACTCATGATGAACATTACCCTCCTTTTCTGTTACAGACAATCGTTCACGAAGAGCTTTTATCGCTCGATGCTGAGTAGTTTTTACTTTCCCTTCTGTCCAGTTTAAAATTTGAGCTGTTTCAGCAATGGAAAGTTCCTGAAAATAACGCATAATAATAACCATTTTTTGATCCCCTGTACAATCATCCAATGCGATGAGTAAAGACCTCATTTCATCGTTTAATTGCACCGAATCTTCTGGAAGCATTTCAGTCGAAGCAAGCTGCATTGTTTCCCAATCAAAAGACTCGAACAACCGTTTTTTCCTTACAGTTTGTTTCCTAAAATGATCAATGGCAACATTTTTCGCGATTGAAAAAAGCCATGTTTTCTCTGAGCTCTTCCCTTCAAATCTGCTATACGCCTTAAGAACACGCACATATACCTCTTGGACCAAGTCTTCCGCAGTTTGTCTATTTTTAACCAAATAGATGAGAAACTGAAAAACGTCTTGATGATAACTATCATACAAGCGGTGGAAAACGGAGTCATTCATATGCTCCCCCCGTTCTTTCAATTAGTCGTTTATGAACCTTTTTTGTTTCACTTCATCATGGGCAATCTAATAATGAATTTTGTACCAACGCCAAGTTCACTTTCTACAGACAAATTACCATCATGACGCTCCACAATATTTTTAGCGATAGCTAGCCCAAGACCGGTTCCACTTTTCCCTCTAGTTCTTGCTTTATCTGCTTTATAGAAACGTTCAAATACATAAGGAAGGTCTTCATTCGGAATACCATAGCCTGTATCTTCCACCTCAACGATCAATTGATTGTTCCGTTGAAATAATCTCACGTTTACTGAGCCCTTTTCTTCCGTATGCCGCAATGCATTATCGATTAAGTTCGTAAGTACTTGCTCCATACGATCCTCATCTATTTCTAGAAATAGTGGATCTATAAGTTTTTGTTCAAAATTTAATCGAATACTTTTTTCCTTTGCTATTTGGTCAAACTTTTGTGTAATTCGTTCAATCGTTGGAATTATAGAGACTTTCTCTTTGAAAATACTTAAATATCCCGACTCTAGACGAGCTAAATCTAAAAGCTCTGTTACTAATCTTCCCATTCGTTTCGACTCATCATAGATAATACGAATCATTTCTTTTCTATCTTCTTCAGTAGTAACTACATCATCTATGATTGCTTCGCTATACCCTTGAAGCATGGAAATTGGTGTTCTAAGTTCATGTGATACATTGGCAATAAAATCTGAGCGCATTTTGTCTAATCGATGCTGTTCGGTCATATCTCTAAGAACAACAACTGCTCCCCTTACCGAGTCTTTACTATAAAGCAAACTAATAGATATATCGAAGTAGGATCCTTTAATCTCAAGCTCTTCTTCTAATTCTTCTTCAAAATTAAATACATGATCAAGTAAATGATATAACTCCGCAGGTAAGTGAGATTTATCCGTTGTTTCATTATCAATATTCCATTTTTGAAAGAGTTTATCAGCTTGTGGATTACTAACCAGTACATTAAAGTCTTTGTTAAATGTAATAACTGCATCTGTCATAGAAGTTAAGATATTAGAAAGCTGTTCTTTTTCTTGGTTAATTACTTCCACATGATGTTTTAACTGTCTGCCCATTCGATTAAATGCAGAACCTAGCTCGCCTATCTCATCCCTTTGTAGTTGAGGAACTTTCGTCTCAAAATTTCCTTTAGCTAATTCTAAAGCAGCTTCTCGCATCGTTCTTAAGGGAGAGGTAATTCTGGAAGTTAAAAAGAACGAAAACATGGTAGTTAATAGTAATGCAATAAAACCCGATAAAAAAACTATTCTCGTTGTATGATTTGAAGTTTTGTTTACGACTTCTAAGCTTTGATAAATAAATACCGCTCCATGAACTTCTTTATCAGACTCAAAGGGAGAGGCTAAAATAATATAAGATTCCATTTGGTCTTCTTTTGTCATAGATGGCATTAACATTTTTTTAATAATTGTTTTATTAGATATATAAACTTTCGTAAGGTCAGGATCTTTCAATAATTTATCCTTTATCACATCTTTGTTTAACCCATCATGAACCGATAGAAAAACAGATTCAGAGTTTCTGACGATTAAAGCGTTTGTTTCTGCTCCTAGAATATCTTTTATGATTTGAAGGGAATCTTCCACTTTATCGTATTGTTCAACTATTTTTCCAATCGTTGCTGCCTCTTGTCTTAATGTTTCTTCTGCTTGTTGAGTATGAAAATTCTCCAGAAACTCTAACATTAAAACGGTTACAATAAACAACACAAATAAAACGAGAAGCAGTATGGTTCCCCATAGCTTCCCGACAACACTATTCCAAATTCTATTCATTGACAATCTCAAATTTGTAACCCACACCCCAAACGGTTACAATCATTTTCGCAGATTTTTCAGAAACTCTATTTAACTTCTCACGCAAACGTTTTACATGTGTATCTACAGTACGAAGATCGCCGAAGAAATCATAATGCCAAACTTCTTTCAGCAATTGTTCCCGATCAAATACTTTATCAGGAGCCTTCGCCAAGAAATAGAGTAATTCGTATTCTTTCGGTGTTAAACTAACCTCTACTCCATCCGCTGTTACACGGTGAGCATCGTGGTCAATCGTTAAGTGAGGGAATACAACAATATCTTTTGATGTAGACGTTCCTTGCACTGGGGACAGCACGGAAGACCGTCTTAGTATAGCTTTAATGCGCAAAACTACTTCCCTTGGACTAAATGGTTTCACTATATAGTCATCTGCTCCTAGTTCAAAACCTTCTACTCTGTTTGCCTCCTCACCTTTAGCAGTTAGCATAATAACAGGGGTTTCTTTATGTTCACGCAATTCAGTAATAACTTCTATACCATCTTTTTCAGGCATCATGATATCTAATAATATACAACTATATTCATTTTCTAATGCAAGTTGTAAAGCAATTTCACCATTTTCTGCTTCTTCAACTTCATAGCCTTCTCTTTCTAAATACATTTTCAACAAGCGACGAATTCGATCTTCATCATCCACTACTAAAAGTTTAATCATTTCAGACATATTTATCATACCTCTCTATCAACTTCTACTATATATTGTACAGTTTGTGTTCACAAAATGAAAGAAGCTCACACCTCTTTAATGAAGAGATATGAGCTAAAAGGTTTTAAGCATAAGAATGTAAACCAGCAATGATTAAGTTTACGGCAACTAAGTTAAACATAATAATGATAAATCCTATTAATGCTAACCAAGCAGATTTCTCGCCATGCCAACCTTTTGTTAGACGTAGGTGTAAGAATACTGCATAAAAAAGCCATGTAATAAGTGCCCAAACTTCTTTAGGATCCCAACCCCAAAATCTAGACCAAGCTTCATGTGCCCAGATCATCGCGAAAATTAACGCTCCAAGTGTAAAAACAGGAAATCCAATAAGAACCGAACGATAACCTATCTCATCCATAAATTGAGAGTTTGCTCTTCTCGCAAATGGTTGAAGTATTGCTGCAATCCGTTTACGTAATATTAAACGTAGTAATAGATACAATACGGTTCCAAAAATAACAGACCAAGTTACGATCGTCAGTTTTTTTGCATTTACAAGTGGTGGCATTTCTACTAATGGAACCATAGCATTCTCTGTAATTGCTTCGGATTTATTCATCCCGAAAATAGGAGGCATATCATATTCAATTTTAGCTGTTTTTTCTTCTTTATCTACATAATTATATTCTGCTTTATAGTCTGCTAAAGAGAAAGATGTAGTTGCAACAACAAATCCTAGAACTAACACACCTACGTACATAACTGCTTCTATCCAAAAGCGTTGTTTGGATTTCTTAGTTAAATCAATATTTTTTAATAACCAAATCAAACCTGCCACAGCACTGATTGCTAAAATTGACTCACCAAGTGCTGCCGTTATTACATGGACTGTTAACCAATAACTTTTAAGAGCAGGTATTAATGGAGTAATGTCTTTTGGAAACATGCTTGCATAAGAAATAATTAAGATAGCGATAGGTAATGCAAAAAGACCTAGAGCTGGAATTCTATAAAGAAAGTAAATTAAGATAAATGCACCAACGACCATCATACCGAAGGCAGTTGTAAACTCAAACAAGTTACTTACTGGTGCGTGTCCAGCAGCAATCCATCTAGTAATAAAATAACCAATATTAGCGATAAAACCAAGAATAGTTACACTTATTGCTAATTTACCCCAACGTTCAAAAGACTTTGAAGACTCAGAGCTTGACCCCTTTACTGCGCCTCCAAATAAAAAGGTTGCTATTAAATAAGCGACAAACGCAATAAACAATAAGGAACTACTAAGTGATACCAAATCCATAAAATTATACCCCTTCCTCTTTTTCTACTTTAGAATCTAAATCTGATTGATCATCATAAGGTGGAAGAATCGCTACTGCTGACAGAGCATCTAAATCTTTTCTTATGCTTAGCCAGTTTTTGTTTGTATGAGCAGCAATTACAACTTGTCCATTTTCTAGTAGCTGCAACCAAATACGACGATGGTTCCAATACGAACCTTGGGCTACTCCAATCATGAAAATAAGTCCTCCAAGTCCAAGAATCGGAAGTGTTAAATCTTTTCGTATTGTTAATCCAGAGACGTCTCTTGTTTCAACACTTTGGAAAGCAATTTTATGTTTAGTTTCACCAAGTGGTTCTAGTGTTTCTTTTATCATAACAAAGCTTGTTTCACCTTTTGGAAATTCAGGACTATACATTTTCACTAAAAATGCTGGGTTGTTTGGAAGCGGAGACTTTGATTGTGGAACTCCATTTTCAAATCCTGTAAAGTCCGCATAATAATCCAATATTTCTACTTTATAACCATTTTTCAAATCATATTCAGGTTGAGGATTTGCTAAATTAATAGTGAAATCTCCAAAGGATTCTTTCGTAGCTTTATCCTGCAATTGAAATGTCATAGATTTTAACTCATCCAAACGGAAGTCCATTTGAAACACGGAAAAGTTATTAAATTTAAGAGGTTTATTAACTTGAATAGATGCATCTTTTACAAATTTTAAATCCTCTGGTTTACCTGCTACTGCATCGTCTGAACCTTTATATAAGGTAACATCCGTTTGATAATTTTTTGCGATTGAACCAACTCGGTCAATGGCTTCACCATAAACAGCTGCAGATTCTTCTTTTGTATAAGTCTCATAAATAAATTGTTTACTTTCTAAGAAGTACCCATCCGTTTTGGGTATATGTAGAGTTTCCCCTTCTCTTAGCCACATAGTTTCATCGACATAAAAACCTGGGATAGCCCGCAACATAACTCCAAATAAAAATAGAATTAGACCAAGATGATTGATATAAGGTCCCCATCTTGAGAAACGTCCCTTTTCGGCTAAAATAGCATTTCCTTCGCGTTTCACTTTATAATGCATTGTTTTTAACTTTTCTTCCGCCTTATTTAGTGATTCACTAGGAACTTCTACTTGCCCAATCCCATAGATTCGTTGTCTACTTAGAAAACTAATGTGTCTTTTCGTTTTTTGTTTCTTTAAAGATTTATAAAGAGGAATTACTCGGTCTAAACTGGCGATAACTAATGATATCCCTAGCATACCAACTAAGGTTTGGAACCACCAGGAGCTATATAAATCAGATAACCCTAATTCATAATAAACTTTTCCGAAAGTTCCATAAATTCTTTCGTAATATGCAGCGATATCCGCTTCATTAGAAGCTGGAACATAAAAAACTTGAGGAAGTATTGTTCCTATTGCGGCTGCAACTAATATTAAAACAATAATCCACATACCAACTTTTACACTAGAAAAGAAATTCCATATTTTATCGATTATTGTTCTGTTATAAGTTTGAGAACGCCTTGCAGAACCTTCATATCGCATATCTACAAGTTTCTTTTCTCTTACATCATTGTTTAAAGGACGTCCACAGCTTTCACATAATTCTGTACCAGCTGGATTTACGTTCCCACATGTACATACTATTTTGTCCATTCTAACGAACTCCTTTAGGAAGGTTTAACCTGATCCATAAAATTAGCAATATCTTGCTCAGTCATTTGGCCTTTAATAATTTTTACAATTCGGCCATCTGGATTAATTAAAAAAGTAGTAGGCAATGGGTCAATATTGTATAATTCCATTACACTTTTATTACGATCTATTGCAATTGGGAATGTTAATCCAAACCGTTTTGCAAAACTATTTACTTTTAAATCAGATTCGCCTATATTGATAGCAAGTGTTTGAACACCTTGATCCTTATAGATGTTATATTGATTGTCCATAGCTGGCATTTCAGTAGCACATGGCTTACACCATGTTCCCCAAAAGTTTAAGAAAACCCCTTTTCCCTTATAATCTGACAGTCTATGCTCATTTCCTGTCATATCAACCAAGGCAAAATCTGGAGCTTTATCGCCTACTTGAAGAACTGTAATTTTATCTTTATTCAAGTTCGAATACACAGTAAATACAATTGCCAATGTAAGCACTACCAAAATTACGGTTCTTATATATAACCGCTGTTTTTTAGATTGAGCCATTTCTTTTCCTCCAATTCAAAGCATAACCGTCATTTATTATACCAAAATAAATAACGGTTAAAATTGAGACTTTTGACTGCTTTGTGAACATCTTGGTTTTAGTTGCCTATCTTACCTGTTTCGGCAAGAACTCTTAACTGCTTGACTTCATGAGTAGAAAGTTCTCTCCATTCTCCTGCATTTAGACTATGCAATGTTAAAAAACCAAATCGTTCCCTTTTTAGTTTCTGTACTGGGAAACCTATTGCGTCAAACATGCGTCTAACCTGTCTATTTTTCCCCTCATGTATAGTAATCTCTATTATCGCTTTATTTGTTTTACGTTCTGAAGATAATAATTTTACTCGCGCAGGAGCAGTTTTACCATCCTCTAAAACGATTCCTCGTTCTAATGGACGTAATTGCTCCTTTAGTGGAATTCCTTTTACTCTTGCCACATAAGTTTTGTCCACTTTAAATTTTGGATGCGTTAATGCATATGAAAAATCTCCGTCGTTTGTAAGTAATAATAAACCCGAAGTTTCGTAATCCAATCTACCTACAGGGTAGAGACGCTCAGTAACATGTGGTAATAAATCCGTTACCGTCTTTCTACCTTTATCATCAGTTACAGCGGATATAACACCTCTTGGTTTATAAAGCAAATAGTAAACTTTTTGTTCTTTTTCTAATTTTACTCCCTCTACTTCCACTGTATCCGCATCGCTAACTTTTAAACCAAGTTCTGTCACTACTTTACCGTTAACTTTCACTTTTCCTTGCAAAATCAATTCTTCTGACTTTCTTCTTGATGCTACACCTGCATGCGCAAGTACTTTTTGTAATCTTTCCAAATCGTTCACCTCGTCCATTCTTTCCACTAACATGAGTGAATTATGTCATACTTTCGGATAAATTAAAAGAAGACAGTCTTTTTGTAAAACTGTCTTCTAAAATTATTTATTCAATTTTAGCTACATTAAATCGTAAAGCAATTTCATTATTTATATAAACATTCCATAAATAAGGGCTATTTTTATCTTTTTTCCGTGGAATATATAATACATTTTGTAATTGTTTTTTTTCATTCTTATTCATCAATAAATGATAATCCTGATTAACCTCGATTACCTCTTTATTAAACAATTTATATCTACCTTTTTCAACTACCTTCACAACTTCATAGTTCGAAAAGATTTTGTCCGCCAAAGAAGAATGCATTTGCCAATCATTAGAACTGTTTAATGTTACGACAATAACTTCTTTCGATCCCTTTTTAAAATAAGTAACGAGCGTCCTACCAGCTCTTTTGGTGAAACCTGTTTTACCTGCAATTGCATCATCTTCGTAATGCAAAAGCTTATGTTTGTTTCTCCATGTCACATTTCGTTCCTTAGGTTTAAATGTTTTAGCAGATGCAATTTTATAGAAGTCCTTGTTTTTTATTGCTAATTGAAGCATTGTAGCCATATCAAAAGCAGAAGCATAATGATTATCATCGTGGAGTCCAGAAGGATTAGTAAAATGTGCATGCTCCATCCCAGCAAGTTGAATTTTTTCGTTCATCAATTGTACAAATCCCTCAATTGAACCTCCAGTATGTTCCGCAAGTGCATAAGCAGCATCATTACCTGATTGTAAAAGAAGTCCATGAAGAAGAGAACCTACCGTCCAAACTTCACCAGCTTGCAAATACAAAGACGACCCTTCTTGCGATGCTGCTTTAGTAGATATAGTTATTTCCTCATCCAAATCACAAGAATCTAACACGATTAAAGCTGTCCAAACTTTCGTTAAACTAGCTATTGGAAGTTCCGTATATGCATTATTACCTTCTAGCAATCTTCCAGATTTGGCATCTATCACAACATATGATGATGAAGTAGATGCCTCTACATTATTAGTTTGCCAAAAAAGAAATAGCAACAAAAAAATACATGTTTTTTTGAATATAATATATACTCCTCTTTTAGTTATTCCTCTTGAACAAATGCTTCTTGGAACTTCGTCATAAATAAATCCGTGTCTTCCATTTCATCTTCAGAAATTTCTTCTGGCAAAGGGGGTAACGCTTTAATATTCTGGAGTCCAAAATATTGAAGAAATTCTGTAGTAGTACCATACAAAATGGCTCTACCCGTTCCTTCCGCACGGCCTACTTCTTGAACAAGGCCTTTTGCCGATAATGTATAGATTGGTCTTTCTGATTTCACTCCTCTTATATCTTCTATCTCTACTCTTGTGATTGGTTGTTTATACGCAATTATAGCTAACACTTCTAGTGACGCTTGAGATAGTGATTGAGAAGTAGGATTTTCTACTAACTTTTGGATACTTTGGACATTATCTAATTTAGTCACAAACTGATAGGTTCCAGCTAGTTGTTTAATGACAATGCCACGTTCCTCATTTTCCTCATAATCTATCATCATCTTTTGGAGCGTTTCTATCACTATATCTTCTGACATATCTGTTAAAAAGGCCAATTGCTTTTTTGTTAGACCATCGTCTCCACTTACAAAAAGTAGGCTTTCAATTTTACTCTTTAATTTCATCGTCGTATTCACTATCTATAACTTCCTTTCGCAATAGAACAAATAATTCTTCAAAGTTACTTTTTTGCTCTATTTGAACAATTTGACGCTTCATAAGTTCGAGTAATGATAAAAACGTAATAACAATTGTCATTTTATCTCTCAACGGGAATAAATCAAAAAAGGATAATTTGCCTCCACTTTGTTTTAAAGTAGAGACAACACTCTTCATTTGATCTTTTATAGAAACTTCTTGTTTACTAATTCTAGTATGAAGTGGCACATTTAATTGCTTTCTACGGAGCATTTTTTGAAAAGCTCCTAACATATCATACACATTAACATCTAGTTCGAACAAAGCGAGTTGTTGATTGTCTTGAAAGCTACTTAAATCGGCAGGAGGTCTTGTAAAAAATAAACTTCGAGATTCCTCCATCTCGTGCAAACTATTAGCTGCTTCTTTATACTTTTTATACTCAATTAATTTTAATACTAATTCATCCCTAGGATCATTAAACGAAATATCAAAATCACCTTCCATCTCATCGTCTTGATGGATGGGAAGGAGCATTTTACTTTTGATTGACAATAATGTAGCCGCCATCACCAAGTATTCACTTGCCTCATTGAGCTCTAATACTCGCATTGCATGAATATGCTCCATATATTGAGAAGTGATCTCTGCCATTTTAATATCATATATATCTATTTCCAAACGATTTATTAAATGTAATAATAAATCAAGAGGTCCTTCAAATGCCTCTGTTTTAACTTCATACGACATATAACTCCACCTATTATCGGTTTTTAACATCATTATAGAGGAAAGGTGATAGTATTGCACCCTACATTCCATCTTAAATTTGTACAATTTCTTAAAGAATTTAATGATACCAATGACTATTTTGAATGCCACGAAGTGTTAGAAGATTACTGGAAAGAGGTTGCACCAAGACAAAAGAATCATCCCTTAACAGCTTTTATTCTAATGTCCACAAGTATGTATCATTGGCGAAGAGGAAATATTCCTGGGGCTATTAAAACAATGAATAAGAGCATTAACCGGTTTATTGAAACATATGATTCTTCATTTTTTGCAACACTAGATTTCGAAGACATCATGCAATGTACAACAAGCTCTCTCTTACTAATGCAAAGAACAAGTGAATTTCAGCCCTTTTCTATTCAAATTATAGATTCTGAATTACACTCTTTAGTTAATAAACTGAAGATCAAAAATAGAGATGAATTACATTTTCTTATTCATAAGCATATGCTAAGAGATCGTTCAGAAATACTTGAGGAACGAGAAAAAAGCAAAAAAAGAAGAGATGACAAATGGTAACGTCATTCCTCTTCATTTTCTGTTTGACATTTTTCAAAGAAAGACTTAGTGTCTTCTGATGGTTGAATAGAAGTTGTATGTAGAATCGATGGTAAATTTTGAATCATTTCTTTCCCTATACCTTCTCCACGATGCGAAGGATTAACCGAAATATGTTGAATAATTCCATTTGTATCATCTATTCTAACACCAACTATCCCAACTAAATCCTCATCTCTTTTCCATAAGAACAAGTGCCAATTCGGATTAGTTTCATATTGATGAATTGTTTCCAATAACTTTTTAACATCTTTTTCTTGAGGCATAAAGGATAAAAGCCCCATAGAAATTTTCTCAAATGCTTTTTTATAACGTAGCAACATATTAATGACCCTCTTTTAATTTCTTAAAGAAATTTTTTCTGTCTTACACGAAATTTGATTAATTTACAAATTACCATTCGGAGCGAAAAAGAGCCAATATATTAATCCCCAACCAATTCCAATTAATAATAGGATGAAGAAGAGGATAATATTTTGTTTTTTCATCTATTCCTCACTCCTTTTCCATTGTAAAAGGAAGGTCTAAATGAACGATGTCTTCTAGCGTTTCTCTTCTAACAGCTAATTGATGCTTTCCATTTTCCACGAAAACTACCGCTGGTCTGGTTAAACGATTGTAATTACTCGCCATAGCGTATCCATATGCTCCTGTACAAAACATAGCTAAAATATCGCCTGCTTCAGCTTTTGGCAATGAAATATGTTCAATTAGTTTATCTCCTGATTCACAACATTTACCAGCTATCGTATATTCTTTTTCTATTTTATTATCTACTTTGTTCGCAAGAACAGCGTCGTACAAAGCACCATATAGTGCAGGTCTAATATTATCAGACATGCCACCATCCACGGCAAGATAATTTCGAACGCTTGGAACTTCTTTTTCTGATCCGACAGTATACAATGAAGTACCTGCATCACCTACTAATGATCGACCAGGTTCAATCCAGATTTCTGGCATTGCAAAATCTGTGTTTGCAACTAAGTCTTTTACAACAATCACCATTTCTTTTACATATGCAGAAGGCTCTAAAGGGGCATCTTCATCCGTATATTTGATACCAAATCCCCCACCAAGATTTAGAACTGTACATTGGAAACTAAATTCATTATACCATGCAATCATTTTTTTAATAAGTTTTTCAGCAGCAACTTTAAATCCAATTGTTTCAAAAATTTGTGATCCAATATGACAATGCAAGCCTAGTAATTGTATATAATCATCTTGGTAAACTTCTTGAAACGCTCGGTCAGCCTGCCCATTTAATAAATCAAATCCAAATTTTGAATCTTGTTGACCAGTTGTAATATAATCATGCGTATGCGCCTCTACTCCTGGGGTAACACGCAATAGAATATTTACTTTTTGGTTAAGTTCACTAGTTAATTCTTTTAATAATTCTATTTCATAAAAATTATCTACGACTATACAACCAATCTTCTGCTCTAGAGCAAGTAGAATTTCCTCTTTACTCTTATTGTTACCATGAAAATGAATACGTTCTACAGGATATCCAGCCTTTATCGCAGTATATAACTCTCCTGCCGATACTACATCTAAGGATAAATTTTCCTGATTCATAACTTGATACATTGCCACACTTGAAAAAGCTTTACTTGCATACGCTACTTGTGCTTGTACTTTTAGTTCTTTAAACGTGTTAATGAACGAACGAGCTCGTTCTCTAATAAGCGACAGATCATATACAAATAGTGGTGTTTCATAAATTTTAGCCAATTCTATACTATCAATTCCACCAATAAGTAAGTGACCTTTTTCATTTACAGCATGTTTAGATACCATCACCATGTGTCGCACCCCTTTTCCTCTTTTTCTATATGAACTTTAACACAGGAAAAGAGGTTATTGCAATTTTATTTATCACCTTTTTCGAACAAGTGCTCTTGTAATAAATGGTCTTTTTGCTTCTGTCGGCATAGGAAACCTTACTAATATGCGCAGAAAAGCTTTTGGAAAGAAAGGTAACACTGGCCATAAATACGGTACATTTAATGGTCTTACAGAACATACATACCAAAGTAAGCATACAATTGCTACAAAAAAACCATTAACTCCAAATAATGCAGTGCTAAGTAAAATAAAGGTTCTAAAAATTTTTGTAGAAATACTTAGCTCATAAGATGGAATTGCAAAAGTAAATATAGCAGTAATAGCAGTGTACAGAATAACCTCAGGTATAAATAACCCCACATCAACAGCCATTTGCCCTATTACTAACGCCGCAATAATACCCATAGCAGTGGATAATGGGGTTGGTGTATGAATCGCCGCCAATCGCAAAAATTCAATTCCAATATCCGCAAATAATATTTGTATTAACAGAGGGATTTCACCTATATCTTTTGGCCCAAAGAAATCCAATGTCTTTGGAAGATATTCCGGGTGCTTTGCTAACAAGTACCAAAAAGGGAGTAAAAATAAACTCAATAATACACCCCAAAAACGTAACCATCTTACAATTGTTCCAATTATCGGTGCTTGTCTATACTCCTCCGCATGCTGAAGATGATGAAATAATGTTGTCGGAACGATTATGACAGAAGGAGAAGTATCAACTACCATTATTATATGTCCTTCAAGTAAATGTGCCGCGGCGATGTCTGGTCTTTCTGTAAAGCGAACAAAAGGGAGCGGATGAAAACCTTGTTTAAATATCCATTCTTCCAACGCTTTATCAGTCATTGTAAAGCCATCATGTTTAATTTGGTTTAGTCTATCTCTAATTTGAGAGAGATTATCCTCATTTGCAATACCTTTTATAAAAGAGATAGCAATATCCGTTTGCCCCATGGAAGAGACCTGATGTAGTTCAAAACGTAGATCGGTATCGCGAATTCTTCTTCTTATTAGAGCTGTATTTTGAACAATATTCTCTGTAAAGCCGTCCCTTGATCCTCTTACTACTTTTTCGTTATCTGGCTCTTGTGGCTGTCTTCCAGGATAGGATCGAACATCGATCGTATAGACTGATCCATTCTCCAATATAAAGGTCACTTGACCACTAAGAAGTGCTATTATCCATTTATCTTTGGAATCATATTGAGTAATGGAGTGATATGGGAAATAATGTTCCAACACTCTATTTTCATCTAAATCTGTATTCCATTTGTTTTCTTGCACATTTGCCAATAATTCCGTAAGAACTAGACTGTCTACTAATCCATTTATATAGATAAGCAACACCGGAAAATCATATAAATGCGTATGTAAATTACCTACATCATATGATTCATTGACACCAAACTTTTCTTTTAAAAAATCTTCTGCTTCAGACATATTTGAAAATAATGAATTCGATTTCGTATCAATCACCCGTCTTTTACTTTTTGATTATTAGCAAAACCAGCAGGTACTAGCCATGTTTTTAACTGGGTTAGTATCTTCTTCTCGAGTCTTGATACCTGAACTTGAGATATACCTAGCCGTTCTGCTATATCGCTCTGTGTACAGTCTAGGTAATAACGCAAATAAATAATCATTTGTTCTCTTTTTTCTAATTTTTCTACAAGCTCTCTAAGAGGAATATGATCAAAAGATTTTTCAGAACGTTCATCCTTCATTTGATCCATTAAAGTCAGAGCATCGCCACTCTCATTTTCATATAGTTGTTCTTGCAAAGATGCTGGATCTCTTAATGCATCTGTTGCCATTACAATTTCTTCTCTTGAAACTTCTAAAATACTTGCTAGTTCTAAAATGGTTGGTTGTCGTTCATTCGTTTTTAAAAAATCATCTGTAGCATGTCGAATTTTAAAATTGAGCTCTCGAATTGATCGACTAATTTTCACCATGCCATCATCTCTTAAAAACCGTTGAATTTCTCCTATAATCATTGGAACTGCATACGTAGAAAACTTTACTTCATAGCTAAGATCAAACTTGTCAACGGACTTCATAAGCCCAATACAACCAATTTGAAACAAATCTTCTAAATCAGCACCTCTTGATGCAAATCGTTGAACGATGGACCAAACAAGCCTTGTATTACCTTCTATCATTTGTTGTCTTGCGAGTTTATCCCCTTCTTGCGACAATGCAATTAGCTCTCTCATTTTTTCTTGTGTAAGTAAAATTGATGGCTTATTATTCATCATTAGACGATCCTACAAGATTCATGAATTGGTACAAATTTCTTCGTAATTGTTACAGTAGTCCCCCTATTAGGAATAGAATAAATGTCCACATCATCGCTAAAACTTTCCATAATAGTAAAACCCATTCCAGACCGTTCTTCCTCTGGTTTTGAGGTAAAAAGGGGTTCCCTTGCTTGATTTACATCTTGAATTCCTCGGCCATAGTCAACGATCGAAACAACTATTTCTCTATCTCTTCTTTGAGCATGAATATCAATTTTACCGATTCCATCTTCTTCATAACCATGTACAATTGCATTTGTTACCGCTTCTGAAATAACTGTTTTAAACTCCGATAACTCCTCAATGGTTGGATCAATTGCAGCAATAAAGCTAGACATTACCATTCTAGCTAACGCTTCATTCTCACTTTTAGCGATAAAAGATAAAGTAATCTCATTGTCCATAAACAATGCCCCCTAAATTTGACATAATTTCAATTTCTGACTCATTATAAATATATGGGCTTAACCCAGCAAACTGAAAAATTTTCTTCATAGTTGGAGATGGGTTTACAATAATTGTCTGTCCTTCTACTGGTGCCAATTCCCGCATTCTACCAAGTATTAGACCAATACCAGAGCTATCCATAAAATGTAAGTCTTTTAAATTCCAAACTATCACTTTAATAGAACCATTTTTGATTAAAGGTACTATTTCATTACGTATATCATGTGTACCATGGTGATCTAATTCACCTTTTAATCGAATAATAATAATTTCTTCCCCGACTTTTTCTACTTCGTGATACATATAATCGCCTCCTCTGATAGCGCAATTCAACATCAATGGCTAAAATTCCTTGCGCTTGACAAAAGTAGAAAAAATCATCGTTTTTTAGTCGATTTTCGACATAGAATTTATTCATTTATAGTATGGGAACATTAACATTTTTTTAATCAAAAAATAGGCATCTCGTAAAAGTTTTTATAAACCTTTACAAGATGCCTATTTATTTAATAATTAGTCTATCTTTTTGTTTCCGAAGCCTTCCGCGGCGAAGAATCGAACGGACACTTCTCCAAATATGAAAAAATTCACCTTCATTTCTTCAGAGCGCTACAACGGTATCCGATATTTGAAACTAATAGATAAGAAAAACGCAAGCTCCTATGTCTGCCCCGACGGACAAATGCGGATGTGTATGTCTGCAAAGTTCGCCACATCCTGTGGCAAAGCAGACATGAACCGCGTCGTGCAGGCCTAGGAGGCTGCCTCCCAGCCACCACAAACGCCTTTGTTTGCGACGAGCTTGCGCAAGAGTAGTTTTTCACATTTGACACCGAGGGGTCAAGGCGCTGGAGTCTGGACTGTTACTAACTAGATAAACATATACTCTCTTATCTTTTTAAGAAAAACGCAAACATCCTTTAAGTGCATCTTGTTTTCACTATTTCCCGAGTGCTTTGGACAAAACATCAGCTACACTATTAACGTTAGTGTTATGAATCGCGAAGTGACTGCGTCACTTCACGATCCATTTTTTCGGTAATCTTCTGGCGGGTGTTTGTCCGTCGCCCTCTTGAAATAGGTAGAGACAAGTTACATAAGATTTGAATAATGAGAGAATAAATCCTTTCCTATTCTTTTAAAGCGGACGAAGATACAATTTCGTCCGCTCAGAGCTTCTTTATCAACTCATGCTATCAATTTTTTTAACTTTCACCAGCCCTATTTATCTACCTGAAAAAACAAAATAAAGATCAATTACTACTGAGTGGGAAGGCATCACTTATTAGTTCCTAGCCTATGCATCTCCTTCCATGCACTCGTTATAAACACCTGCAGTCTATTTCGATGAAGCATCATTCATTACGAATTATCCTTTCTTAAAACGTTTTTTGCTTAATCTAACCTTCGCCTTTAGCTGAATAAAATTTATCGCAAAGAATCTATCCTACATTATTTAATTTCCAAATCAATTACTTCTTTAATTACATCTGCGAGGGTTTCTAATTACCTGAGTTAATTTCATAAATAGCATGTAATTATTAAAACACGAACAATGATTATTTGTTGATTGGAGCGACAGGCGGCGACTCCAGCGGGATGAGTGAGACAGATGAGACATCGCAAACGACGCGAATGCGGCGCCCCCGCGGAAAGCGTCCGCCGATAGCGGAAATCATGCTGATTTATGGAGAGTATATGATACATTTACTTAAATATTTTCGTGTTTTATGCTCTAACTTTGAATTATGGAATTGATTCACCTGTGTAACTAACTTGTCCCATTCACGTAAGAGCCTTATTGGAATTGCACTTTCTCACTACTTAAAAAAATGCCAGAGGGGCGCTAGTATAATCAGCGCCTCTCTGGCATTTAGAAATAATAGTGGTGTTGAATTAATCAACACACATGTTTTTTTACATTATTTTTAAGATAGAATTTTTCTTTTCAGGTTCAACATCTGTGAATGTGTATGCATCTTCGATCAATTGAATCGATTCAGCCACTTCATCTTTATTTGAATACAAAATAGCTAAAGTATCCCCTTTTTTAATTTGTTGCCCTGTTAAAGCTACTAATTTAACTCCCGCATCAAAATCAAGAATATCAGCTTTTGTTAATCTTCCCGCTCCTATTAGTAACGAAGCCTTACCAATCATTTCAGCATCAATCAACTGAATATAGCCATCATTTAATGCTTTTACTTCAATCTGATGCTTCGTATTTTTAGCAAAAATATCAGTTGAATCCCCACCTTGAGCAGTAATGAATTCTTTGAATTTATCTAACGCTGCACCATTTGAAAGTGTTTCTAATACTTTTTGTTCTGCTTCTTCTTCATTTACTCCAGCTGCTAACTGATACATTTTGGATGAAATAGCTATTGTCACATCAAGTAAACCTTGTTCACTTTCCTTATAGTTGCTTAGAAAATCATGCGCTTCTGCAACTTCTAGTTTATTTCCAATATTATGACCTAACGGTTGATTCATATCAGTAATAACTACTGCTACTTTTCTGCCCAAACTTTCGCCAATACTAATCATTGTAGAAGCTAATTCTGAAGCATGTTCTAAATCTTTCATAAATGCACCTTTACCACATTTAACATCTAAAACAATACCATCTGCTCCACTTGCAATCTTCTTACTCATAATAGATGAAGCGATTAAAGGAATCGAATCCACTGTACCAGTTACATCTCTTAACGCATATAATTTCTTGTCTGCTGGCGTTAAGTTACCTGATTGCCCAACTATAGCTATTTTATGTTCGTTCACTTGCTTAATAAATTGATCGGATGATAATTCAACATGGAAACCATTTATTGATTCTAGCTTGTCTACTGTACCACCAGTAATGCCTAGCCCTCTTCCACTCATTTTAGCCACTGGAATATTTAATGATGCTAAAATTGGTGCAACTAGTAAGCTAATTTTGTCCCCAATTCCTCCAGTACTATGTTTATCAACCTTAAAACCTTCGATAGATGATAAATCAATTACATCACCCGAATCAACCATTGCTTTTGTTAACCAAGATGTTTCGTTATCATTCATCCCATTTATTAAGATTGCCATGAGCATGGAACTCATTTGATAGTCTGGAATTTCATCATTTGTATACTTCTTGATCAAATATTGTATTTCATCTTCTGTTAGTGGATTGTTTCTTTTTTTCTTATCGATTAGCTCAAGTGTGTTCATGATAAATACACCTCTTCCAACTTATTATGTTATTTAAGTAAAGATAAAAAACTTTCACCGAACGCTGTTTTAGCTACACCAAAATTCTCTGCAATAGTTGCACCAATATCTGCAAATGTCATACGTAGCGGTAATTCTCTGATTTCATTCAATGCAGGAGAGTAAACTGTTAACGGAACAAATTCTCTAGTATGGTCTGTTCCCGGCATTGTAGGATCGTTTCCATGATCCGCTGTAATGATAAGTAGGTCTTCATCTGTCAACTTCGGTAAAACTTCTGTTAATCGAGCATCAAATTCTTCTAAAGCTTTTCCGTATCCAATTGGATCACGACGATGTCCAAATGAGGCATCAAAATCTACTAGATTTAAAAAGCTAATCCCAGTAAAATCTTTGTCTAATGTTGCAATGAATTTATCCATTCCATCCACATTATCTTTCGTACGTTCAGTAGAAGTTATTCCTTCTCCATTAAATATGTCATATATTTTGCCTAATGCCATAACATCTAACCCAGCGTCCTGCAATTCATTCATAACAGTACGTCCAAATGGTTTAAGCGCATAGTCATGTCTGTTCGAAGTCCTAACAAAATTTCCTGGTTCTCCTATAAATGGACGAGCAATAATTCTACCTACCAAAAATTCAGGAGAAAGGGTTAATTCTCTTGCTATTTCACAAATATGATAAAGTTCCTCTAGAGGAACTATTTCTTCATGTGCAGCAATTTGCAAAACTGGATCGGCAGAAGTATAGACGATAATCGCTCCTGTTTTCATATGTTCTTCACCGAGCTCATCTAGTATTGCTGTTCCACTTGCAGGTTTATTTCCAATAACTTTTCTACCGGTTTTTTCTTCTAAAGCAGTAATTAATTCATCGGTAAATCCATTCGGATATACTTTAAAGGGCTTATCAATATTTAACCCCATTATTTCCCAATGACCTGTCATTGTATCTTTTCCAACTGATGCTTCTTGCATTTTTCCATAGTAAGCAGAAGGTTGTTCTACTGGTTCAATCCCTTTAATAGTATCAATATTGCCCAGCCCTAGTTTTTGCATTTCAGGCATTTTAAGTCCATTCATTTGTTCTGCTATATGTCCTAATGTATGTGAGCCTACATCCCCAAAGTCTGCCGCATCAGGGGCTTCGCCAATACCAACAGAGTCCATTACAATCACATGAATACGTTTAAATTTGTTCATCTTTTTCCCTCCCACTATTTCTTCTAGTTTACCAAAAATATTAATAAAGTACAGGTCAGACCTCTGACTTTTTTAAACCACTTCAAATAATTACCATTTCATAACAACCAATGCCACTTGCATTAATCTTAAGCTCTCGGATGAAATTGTTTATAAACTTCTTTTAATCGAGTTTTACTTACATGAGTATAAATTTGCGTAGTAGAAATATCCGCATGCCCAAGCATTTCTTGTACCGCTCGTAAATCTGCTCCATTTTCGATTAGATGAGTCGCAAATGAATGCCGTAATACGTGGGGTGTAATTTCTTTTTTTATGCCTGCGTTCATAGCATGCATTTTTAGCAACTTCCATATTCCTTGTCGAGTTAATCTTTTTCCCCTTTGATTTATAAAAATTGCATCTGTCTTCTCAGCTATTTTTAGTAATTTCGGTCTAGCCTCATCCATATATTTCTGGCAAGCTCTAATCGCAGCACCACCAAGTGGAATAATACGCTCCTTTCCTCCTTTACCAAAGCAACGTACGAATCCCATTGTTAAATGTATATCTTCTAAATTTAAATTCAAACATTCACTTATACGCATTCCACTAGCATACATTAGTTCAAACATCGCTAAATCGCGAACACCTTGTGGTTTCGATATATTTATACTGGCTAATAAATTGTTTAACTCCTCAACTGAAAGAAAGTTTGGTAACTTCTGGTCCATTTGAGGAATTTCTAAATGTATAGTTGGATCCTGACGAGTCACTTGTTCTCGCAAAAGGAATTGATGAAAGGAACGAATGGAGGAAATATTCCTTGCGATGGACCTCGGACTTTTTCCATCCGCTTTCAACTTTCTAAGATGTACAATAATATGCTGACGATCTACTTCACTTAAACTATTTAATTGTTGTATGTCAAAAATATGCATTAAATAATCTGTTAAGTCCTTTTTATACGAAATCAGTGTATTATCTGCTAATTGTCGTTCAATACGCAAAAAATGCAAATAATCTTCTAACTGAAATAATCCATTTTTCATTTCTAACTACTCCCTATTAAAAAAAGGATAGCAAATAGCTACCCTTCAGTCTGCTGACAACGCTTTCCTACTTAGTCCCTCGAATGACCGATACTTTAGCTCAAACGGAGATTTTGCAATAAAAATTGTACTTTGTTTATTTATCTTCCTGGCAACGATGACAAATCCCGTGAAAAGTTAATCGATGGTCTTTAATAATAAAGTTCCATTTCCTTTCGACAATAGCTTCTACATCTTCAAGTAAATCTTCTTGTATTTCATCCACAGCTCCACATTCAATACAAACAAGATGATGATGGAAATGAGCAGCTCCTTCTTGTCTTAAATCATAGCGTGATACGCCATCTCCAAATTGAATTTTATCAACAACATTCAATTCGTTTAATAATTCTAATGTGCGATAAACTGTTGCAAGTCCAATGTCAGGTGATATCTCTCTAACTAGTAAAAATACATCTTCTGCACTTAAATGATCTTCTTCATTTTCAAGCAAAACTCGGACTGTCGCTTCACGCTGTGGCGTCAGTTTATAGCTCGCACCAGATAATTGTTTTTTAATTCGATCAATACGGCTTTCCATGTGACGCCTCCTTAAACTTCTTCTATTATACCAAATAGTGATTTCTTATGACAAGGGATTCACTTAATAATAATTATTAATAAGCATTAATTATTATATAGTATAAATGGTAATAAGAAGTATTCTATTATTACAATAATAATATAAAAGGATAGCGCAAACAAATTGACCCGATTTGCTAAGGCAAGAAGCAGAAGACAATATACTAACTGAAATGGAAACCACCAAAATACATATGGAAACGTAGAATCCTGTGTTTGAAGCAAATAACTGGAACAAAACCCGTAAAAAGTAATCTTGAAGGCACAGATGATTAAAATAAGTTTTCGTAAATAATGATGCTGATAAAATAAAAAGAACACAACAGCAATCATTAAATGAGGCAAAATAGTTTCTAGAAATGTAGGTTGTTCTGCTAATAGAACACGAGCGTCCAAGAGATGAATAATCCATTGCTGCTGCTCTGCTGTGCTTTTTTCAAATAGAATTAAACCCCCAATAAAGCTAAAAACTAGTACGCATAATGAAATGAAAATAGTATAAGTTTGGTTCAAATTGGAACACCTCCCTATCTATTTTCATCATATGCTTGTACAAAGTTACTTCATGCTTCTTTTAAATAATCTTTTAACCAAAGATAGGCAAAAGCTGTTTTCGCATCATATATTCTATTTTCTTCTATTAAAGTTTTCATTTCTTCTATAGATACATACATCAATTCAACAAATTCATCTTCATCTAGCGATGCTTTTTCAGTCATTTTTTCAATATTTTTGGCAAAATAAAGATGAATAATTTCATCTGCAAAACCTGGAGATGTAGCAAAGGTTTGAATATATTGTAGGTTTTTTGTTGTGTACCCTGTCTCCTCTTCTAATTCTCTTCGTGCAGTTACTTCTGGGAGCTCACCGGATTCTATTTTACCAGCAGGAATTTCTATAATAGAGCGTTCTAATGCCTTTCGATATTGTTCCACTAAAATAATCTTATTATCTTCTGTTATAGCAATAATAGCAACCGCCCCTGGATGTTTCACAATCTCTCTATTGCTAGTTTTACCATTTGGGAGTAAAACTTCATCAACTTGCAAGGTAATTACTCTACCACTGTATTTAAGATTAGATGCAATTGTTTTTTCCTCAAATTTTTTCATATTATATCTTCCTTTCGTTTGTAACTAACTAATACACATTGTAACATGTAGGAAAGGACGTGATAAAAATTGAGAAAAAGGAAATTAGGTAAAAGTGATATATTTGTTTCTGAAATTGGACTTGGTTGTATGTCGCTACCTACTAATAAACAAGATTCCAATAAGATTATACAATTCGCCTTAGATAACGGTATTAATTATTTTGATACTGCCGATTTATATGATAAAGGGGAAAATGAAAAGATTGTTGGTAATGCCTTAAAAGATAATCGAAAAGATATTATTCTCGCAACAAAGGTTGGCAATCGTTTGCATGCATCTGGTGAGGGTTGGTCATGGGATCCATCAAAAAAGTGGATAACCTCCGCAGTTCACGAATCTTTGAAACGTCTTCAAACAGATTATATAGATGTTTATCAATTACACGGGGGAACAATGGAAGATGATGTCGATGAAGTGATTGATACGATGGAATCTTTGAAAAAAGAAGGTTTAATTCGTGAATATGGCATTTCTTCTATACGACCTACTGTAATTGATCGATTTTTACAAAATAGCAATGCAGTTTCCGTTATGATGCAATATAGTTTGCTAGATAGAAGACCGGAAGAATGGTTTTCGTTGTTAGAAAAAAATGATGTTTCGTTATTGAGTCGTGGTACTTTAGCAAAAGGGTTATTAACTTCTGAGGGTCTTCATAGAGCGAATAGAACAGAAGAATATTTATCTTATACTAATGAAGATTTAGTTTTTGCAATTGAACAACTGCAATCATTAGATGCTCCTATTACTTCCGTAGCACTTCGTTACGTTTTACAACAGAAAGTTACAGGTTCTCTAATTATTGGTGCAAGTAGCAAGGAGCAACTTTTAGAATCTTTGGAAGCTTATGACCGGGCAGTTTCTAATGATATTCTCTTAAAAGCTAGTGAGATTACAAAGCGGGAAGTGTATAAAGAACATCGGTTATGAGAAAACCGTAAGTGCCATCAAGTACGTCTTGTCCTCGCTAATTCCTGAGTGCTTTGGACGAAACATTGGCTACACTATTACCGTTGGAATTTTTTAGATAGTGAAGTGACTGCGTCACTTCACTATCCACTTTTCCGGTAATCTTGTGGCGGATATTTGTCCTTCGCCCTCTTGGAATATGTGAAGACATATTGCTTTTAGATTGGATAATTAATGATAAAATCCTTTCTGACTCTTTTAAAAGCGTCCGAAGATACAATTTCGGACGCGACTTTGCTTCTTATAGATACTATCTATTTTTTGCTCCACATACAAATAGAAAAAACTACTACGCACCTTGAATACTGGATTCACATCCTACTGCATATATTTTCTTTTCTTTTAAGAAAAACTCAAAAAGCCCTTTAAGTGCATCTCGTCTTTTCTATTTCTCGAGGGCTTTGGACTAACATCAACTACACTATTACTGTTGGAATTTTTGTGAATCGTGAAGTGACTTCGCCACTTCACGATCCATTTTTTCGGTAATCTTGTGGCGAATGTTTGGCCGTCGCTCTCTTAAAATGCGTAAAGACATAATGCATTTAGTTTGGATAATGGAAGATATTGATGTTTTATTAGTTCAATTAACACTAACAGTTATGGTAATTGGAAGTAGTAACAATAGGTAGCTGCTAATGTTAAAGAAGCGCTGAGCGGACGAAATTGTTTTAATTATTGTAATTGAACAACTGCAAGCATTATCACAACGTAATAAGGTTTACAATTTTTTCTTTTTCATTTTTTTTAGTTTCTCGGTGTATGACAAAACATGATTTTTCACCTGTTCCTTTTCTTCTTCTGTCATATTAATTAGTGCAAAACTATCTTGCTTATTGTTAGGTAATAGGATTGTGGAAGGCTTTTGAACTTCTTCTTTCAAGTTATCACCATGTACTACATTGGTTACGTAAGAGATGGTATGATAAGTATGCTTTATTTCTGTTTTTATATAATTACCTTCCGTATCATAAAAATCTTCGATGGATTTAATATCTGCTTTAAGATAATTTTTTCCTTCCTGCATGTTGGTTATTGCATTCACTTTTTGGTATCCTGTAATTTCAGACAAACCTGGACCTGGACCTACTGATTTGCCAAATGTTTCTACTATAAAAGCCTCAACATGCTCATTTTTTTCAACATGGCCGCAAGCGAATAATAAGAAAACAGGAATTGTAAATAAACTTATTTTTAAAATACGAAAGATCACTATGCCCTCCATTCCCTTCTATCCTTAGATTAAGCTGCTTTCGTTATCCATTTTCATTATTATTGTTGGTATTTCTGATAAATCGTCCACAATATAATCTGTTTCAAATGTATCCCACTGAGAATCTTTTTTCCAAATAGCTTTCATCCCTACATATTCGGATGCTTTCACATCGTTTTCTGGATGGTCTCCAACAAATATGGTTTCTCTTGGTATTACATTAAGGCGCTCTAATGCTCGCTCAAATATTTCAGGGTTAGGTTTTTTGATGCCTTCTGTTTCTGATACTAGAATGGTATCAAAATACTTCTCGATTTTTAAAGCCTCTATATTATCCATTTGAAACTGTCCAAATCCATTTGTAATCATTCCTAAAACAAGGTTTTTCCTTTTCAAATCTTCTAACATACTATGGAGATTAGAAAAAGGAACGCAAAAGTTTTTAAATTCTTTTATATAATCTTCCAATAAATATTCCCAATTTATAGAGCTTATTTCGAATTCTTCTACTAGTTGCTGATACACTTTATCTTTCCAAACATAACCATGGCAATCTAATTCTATGAATCTTGATAGAAACTTTTCTTTTGGTATATGAACTAAATCTCTCTCCAATCGTTCGTATTGATCATTAATAAATCTTTTTACCGACTCGTCACGATCTAGTAAAGTTCCATCTAAATCAAATAAAACAGCTTTAATCATTTTTCTTCTCTCCCCTCAATTATCTATCGAAACAACGAAGCTTTGCTAATTAGTTCATCCTTAGATACTGGCTTTTGTGTGTATTCGCTTTCCTATGGAGCGTTACATCGACGCGCCAAATCTATTCATTTGAAGTAAAAATTGTTCAAATAGTAACAATAATAAATACTAATTTAGAATCTTCAGTACCTTCAAAAAAATTAGTATTTTCATTATATAAATTTTACCATTATTGATAAGTAGTTGTATACAAAGGGATATATTAGTTTTCATTGCAACTGCAGACTCACATCAATCAATATTATTGATAAGGATATTTTCATAAAATTTAAAGCTAATATATAACAAAACCCTGATCTGAACCTCATAGAATTTCAACCTTTTCATGGCATAGTACTATTTTACCCTTTAAAAATAGACCTATCCGCAATTTAACTGCGAATAGGTCTTTCATTAAAATTTTGAACCGCCAAATCCATATTCATCGAGTAGTTCTTCAAAGGTTTTGTTTTTTTCTTTTTGCTTTTTCTCAAAAAGAAGTTGTGCTTGTCTTTCTTCCTCTTTCTCTTGCTCTGCAGCCACTAGTTGTTTCTTTGTTTCCTTTAGTTTAGCAAGCACATCAGATGAAAGTTGATCGAAAAGACCATTTCCCTCTTCTTTTGTAACAGCAGGTTTTACTGGTTGTCTTTGTTTTTTCTTTGCCACAAATTTCACCTTCTTTAATTATCTTTTAACAATAGTGGCTACTCCTTGGCCACCACCGATACAAAGTGTCGCAAGCCCTGTTTTTGCATCTTGTTTCACCATTTCATGAAGTAAAGAAACAAAAATACGTGCTCCACTTGCACCGATTGGATGGCCTAAAGCAATAGCTCCACCATTTACGTTTAGCTTATCATGATCAAATGAAAGCTCACGATCTACTGCAATCGATTGAGCAGCGAAAGCTTCATTTGCTTCAATCAAATCAATATCTGCAAGTGAAATCTTTGATTTGTTTAATACTTTTTTCACTGCTTCTACTGGTCCAATACCCATTACACTTGGATCGACACCTGCTGATGCATTTGCCACGATTGTAGCTAAAGGTTTTAAACCTAACTCATCTGCTTTTGCTTTTGACATAACAACTACAGCCGCTGCTCCGTCATTAATACCAGAAGCATTTCCCGCAGTAACGGACCCTTCCTTCTTAAAAGCTGGACGAAGTGCACTTAATTTTTCTTGTGTTGAGCCTTTTTTTGGATATTCGTCTGTATCAAAAACGATTGGATCTCCTTTTCGTTGTGGAATTTCTACTGGTACGATTTCATCAAAAAATTTTCCTGCTTCGATTGCTTTTGCTGCACGAGCTTGAGAACGAGCTGAAAATGCATCTTGTTCTTCTCTTGTGATGTTATATTGATCGCATAAGTTTTCAGCAGTAATTCCCATATGATAATCATTAAATGCACACCATAATCCATCGGAAATCATACTATCCACTACTTTTTGGTCTCCCATTCGAAAGCCATCTCTAGCATTTTTCAATAGATAAGGAGCTTTGCTCATATTTTCCATTCCACCAGCTACAATAATTTCTGCATCCCCAGCAATGATTGCTTGTGTTGCAAGATGGATTGCTTTAAGGCCAGATCCACATACTTTATTGATAGTCAGTGCCGGAATAGCAACTGGTAATCCTGCTTGGATAGATGCTTGTCTTGCTGGATTTTGTCCGAGTCCCGCTTGAAGTACATTCCCCATAATGACTTCATCCACTAAATCTTTTGAAACCCCCGCTTTTTCTAACGCTTTATCAATTACTATTGCACCTAGTTTAGTAGCCGGTACATCTTTTAACGCCCCTTGAAATGACCCAATTGCAGTTCTAACTGCACTAACGATAACTACTTCGTTTGACATGTTATTTCCTCCTCATAATCCCCTATTATAAAATTCCTTTTGCCGATTGTACCCTATTTATTCTTTAATTTAAATTCGTCGAAAAAAAATTAAAGTTTGCTTGTTTAACCATCCATTCCTTACAATATAGTTGGAGGGATGATTATGTTTAGTTTACCAAAAAAAGTGACAATTATCGAGGTCGGTCCAAGAGACGGATTACAAAATGAGAAAAACGAAGTACCAACGGGGGTAAAATTAGAATTTATCGAAAAGCTTCAATTAGCTGGTGTGGAAGAGATGGAGTTAACTTCTTTTGTATCACCAAAATGGGTACCACAAATGAAAGATGCCAAAGAGATTGTTGAAAGGACCAACAAAATAGGTAGACAATTTGCATTAACACCAAACGAAAAGGGCGTAGAACTTGCAAAACAAGTAGGGGTCAATAGTTTTGCTGTTTTTGTAGGTGTATCAAATAGCTTTAATAAAAATAATATTAATAAAACAACAGATGAAAGTATGATTGGGCTTAAACCAATTGTTGAGTCACTATTAAAAGAAGGTCATTTTGTTCGAGCTTGCATTTCTACTGCTTTTTATTGCCCATATGAAGGTGCAATTGATCCTATAAAAACAATAGAATTATGTAAAGAATTTGTCTCTTGGGGTGTAAATGAATTGAGTGTTGCAGACACTATAGGTATGGCTAACCCACAAGAAAGTTATTTACTGTTTGAATTACTTAAAAATGAGTTTCCAACAACTCTAATTACAGCTCATTTCCATGATACTAGAAAAATGGGATTGGCTAATATCTTTGCAGCCCTTCAAGCAGGAGTTGATCGTTTCGATAGCTCAGCTGGTGGCTTAGGTGGTTGCCCTTTTGCACCAGGAGCAACAGGAAATGTAGCAACTGAAGATGTTGTGAATATGCTACACCAAATGGATATTGAAACAAATATTAATCTTGAATTATTTGTAAAAGCTATTGATATAATCGCACCTTTTGTTTCAAGACCAATTGAGACCGGGATGTATAAACTAATTAAAAATAATTAGGGGTTGATGCGATGAAAAAACGTGTAATTATTTGGACGAGTTTATTAACAAGTATTTTAACAGCTGCTACTACAGTCTTTGGCTATTTAGTAACAAATAAGCTCATGTATATGAAGAAAAAGGAAGATGACTTTATATTAAATCGTGAGATAACATCTAAACGCTTAGACGAAGCCTGGTTTCGTGAAGTCAACAAAACCGAAAAATGGATTGAATCGAAAAACGGTTATTCACTTAAAGCAATCTTTGTCGAACCATTACAGACAAATAATTACGTTGTTATTTGTCATGGAGTAACTGAAAATAAAATTAATTCACTTCGATTTGTTCGAATGTTTGAACGTTTAGGATTTAACAGTGTTGTGTATGATCACCGAAGACACGGAGATTCTGGTGGAAAAACAACTAGTTTTGGTTTTTATGAAAAAATAGATTTGCAATCCATTTTAGAAGTTGTTCGTAAGCGAGCTGGAGAAAGTGCTATTATTGGAATTCACGGAGAATCGATGGGCGCAGCAACGACACTACTGTATGCAGGATCTATAAAGGACGATGCGGATTTTTATATTTCTGATTGCTCATTTTCAGATTTCGAAGACCAAGTGTTGAATATTATGCGACAAACTACTCCACTTCGTTCAAGTTTAGCTATTAGATTTGCTAATTTATTTTTAAAAATGCGTGATGGGTATACTTTAAATTTAGTATCTCCTATTGATGTAGTCGATCATATAGAAAAACCCGTACTTTTTATCCATAGTTTACAAGATGATTTCATTCTCCCTAAAATGACGGAAGAATTGTATGAGAAGAAAAAAGGCCCAAAATCATTAAAACTATTCGAATTAGGGGCTCATGCCAAATCCTTTAATGAAAATAGTGAGGAATACGAACAAGTAGTTGCAGACTTCTTACAACAAAATAATTTACTCAATAAATAAAAGCACTCAAGAATGAGTGCTTTTATTTATTTTGCATTTTATTCATTTGATTCATCATTTGTTTTACTTGTTTTTCAGAAGGCTTACGTCCCATTTGAGCCATCATCATACGAAGCATTTGTTCATTGATAGGTGGATTTTCTTTTAAATATTTCATCATATATTTACGTGCTGCAAAAAATCCAATTACTGCACCACCGATTAAAGCAACGATTACAATAATAATCCAGATCCAAGTCGCTAACATAATTTCTCCTCCTTTACGTTCTTGTCTACGTGTACAAGACACCACTGAAAATTATACTATAGATTCTTAAAGCATACTATATAATTTCAAATAAAAAAGCAATTCGAATACTTTTGTTTACAAGTATTCGAATTGCTTTTATATATTTCTTATTTTTGTAGTAAGTTTTTCATTTTAGAAACGACATTTTCAACTGAGAAACCGTATTCTTTCATTACAATTTCGCCAGGAGCACTAGCACCAAATTTGTCGATTGCGATAACATCTCCCTCAAATCCAACATAACGATGCCATCCTAGTGAAGATCCCATTTCGATAGCTAGACGTTTTGTTAAATGTGAAGGAAGTACTGATTTTTTATATGCATCATCTTGTTGCTCAAAAAGATCCCAAGATGGCATAGATACTACTGAAACTTGAATTCCTTCATTTGCAAGTGCTTTTTGAGCTTCAACTGCAAGACTTACTTCTGATCCAGTTGCTAGTAGAATTGCTTCTGCGTTTGCTTTTGGTGAAACGATATAAGCTCCTTTTGAAACGCCTTCGCTTGCTTGTTCTACTGATCCTTTTAGGGTCGGAAGGTTTTGTCTTGAAAGTACAAGTACAGTCGGATGATCTTTTGAAGAAACTGCAAGCTTCCAAGCTTCATTTGTTTCAATAGCATCTGCCGGACGGATTACAGACAATCCTGGCATTGCACGTAAAGAAGCTAAATGTTCTATTGGCTCATGAGTAGGTCCATCTTCACCAACAGCAATACTATCATGTGTAAATACATACGTTACAGGAAGTCCCATAAGAGCAGATAAACGAATCGCTGGTCTTACATAATCACTAAATACAAAGAAAGTACCACCGAACACATGTAAACCACCATGTAATGCCATACCGTTAAGGGCAGCTCCCATAGCAAATTCACGTACACCAAACCAAATGTTTTTGCCTTCATAGTTTTCTGCAGAAAAATCTCCTGCATTCTTCATCGTCGTTTTGTTAGAACCAGCTAAATCCGCACTTCCTCCAAAGAATGAAGGAAGGTTTTGAGCGATTGCGTTAATTGCATCACCTGATGCAGATCGAGTTGCATGAGAAGTACCTTCTTCGTAATCCTTCATAGCAGCATCAAAGTTTTCAGGAATCTCGCCGTTAATCGCTTGTTTTAATGTTCCAGCAAGCTCTGGGAACTCAGAGGAATAAGTATTAAATTTCTCATTCCAAGATTTTTCTTCATCAACACCTAATCGATTAGAAGCAGCTTTAAAAGCTTCATACACTTCTTCTGGAACATAGAAATCTTCCTCTGATGACCATTGATATGCTTCTTTCGTTAATAGTGATTCTTCTTTTCCAAGTGGCATACCATGTGCATCTGATTTACCAGCTCTGTTTGGTGAACCAAATCCTATTACAGTTTTAACTTCAATTAGGGTTGGTTTATCATTTTGAGCTTTTGCTTTTTCTATTGCAGATGAAATTTCCTCAATATCATTTCCATCTTGGACTAAAATATAATTCCATCCATAAGATTCAAAACGTTTCTCCGTTTTTTCTGAGAATGATTTATGCAGGTCACCATCTAAAGAAATATCGTTACTATCATAAAGTACGATTAATTTATCTAATTGCAAATGTCCGGCAAGAGAAATTGCTTCAGCTGCGACACCTTCCATTAAATCTCCGTCTCCACAAAGTGCAAATGTGTAATGATCAACAATATTATAGTTTGGACGATTATATGTAGCAGCTAAGTGTGCCTCTGCCATAGCCATTCCAACAGCCATTCCAATACCTTGTCCAAGAGGGCCAGTTGTAGCTTCTACTCCTGCAGTATGACCGAACTCTGGATGTCCTGGTGTTTTTGAATTCCATTGACGGAAGTTTTTAATTTCTTCCATTGGTAAATCGTACCCACCAAGATGAAGTAAACTATATAAAAGCATAGAACCATGTCCCGCTGATAAAACAAAACGGTCACGATTGAACCAGTTCGGATTATTTGGGTTATGGCGTAAATGTTTTGTCCATAGCGTATATGCCATTGGTGCAGCTCCCATTGGAAGACCTGGATGACCAGAGTTCGCTTTATCTATTGCATCAATTGATAAAGTACGGATTGTATTAATTGCAAGTAAATCTGTTTGTAATGACATTAGTGACATCCTCTCGAGCTAATTTTTTCTATACTTCTAGTTTAGACAACAATGTATGCATTATCAATGGTTTCGTAATGATTAGTTAATTCAGAAATTTCCCTTTTTTAGCTTGTTGTACTTTAAGTGGCGTCACATCATTACCTTCAATGTCAACAACTTTTACACTCTCAATTGTATCTCTCATCGTTGTGCGAAATGTCTCTAAATATTCTTTTCTTAATGCACTTTGTTCTTTTGCTTCCTCAATAGACAAGCCAGCCGATTTTGATTTTCTTGAAAGCTCACTTATTCGTTCAAGTTTTTCTTTACTTAACATATTATTCACCCTTTAAAATTTATTCTTATTTAAAGGTAAGGAAAAAACACACAGAGTGCAAGCCTTTAACCTCCGTGTGCTTCAATAAATTCAATATATCTTCTATGAACTGTTGCTTTACTTATTTCAAAACCTAATCCTTTTAACGTAAAGGTAATTTCTTCATATGTTAAACCAGCATTGCGCAATCTTACTATTTCTTGAACCGGAATATCAATCCGCTCTCTGCCTTCAGGGTTACCTAGAGTTTTTAGATTCCTCTCAGGACGAAATCCTTGGGAAACCGCACGCTTCATTCCCCGTTTAATTTTCGCATTGTGTAGTTTTCGTTGATATTCTTCAACAAGGGCAAGAATTTCTAATAACATGGAGTCCATCTCATTCAAATTTAATACACCTTTATCTTGTAAAGTAATAACAGAAGTATTTGTTTTTTGAAGAAGATGTAATACTGCCATTCGTCCATTTCCGCGTCCAATTCGAGTCTCATCTTGTACAAATACAGCATCTATTGTCTGTTCTTTGATAAATGATAATAAATCAAGCAATCCATCTCTTTCAATATCATAGCCACTATGTTTATCTATAAATACTCTTTTTACTTCATACCCTTGAAGAACAGCAAATTGAATTAATTCTTCTTCTTGTCTTGCTAATGAAGTTTCTTGCGTTTCTTTCTCTGTGCTGACACGACAATAAATTACTGCTTTCATTGGCTTATACCTGCTAGCTCTGTAGAATGATCAAGATTAACCTGATTTGACCTATTTGGGATAATAAGTATGTCTCCTGCTTTAATATGTGCTGAATGTAAGTTGTTTAATGCCATTACTTCATTAATCCAATCTGCTTTTGACTTATCTGAGCCAAACTTATCGGCTAATTCCCATAAAGAATCTCCATGTTCAATTATAATAGGATAGTCATGTTTTTCACCACTAGAATTTATAAATGCAATTGTCATTATAAAAGATAAACTTAATCCCAAAAATATAGTTAGAAAATAATTTTTTTTAAGTAGTTTCATTCAAAGTTCCCCCGTTTTAGAATATCTGTTCGCTTTATCTATTTTCATATTAAAACGAACACATGTTTTTGTCAATACCTTTTCAGAACCTATGTTTGCATATTGGATAAGAGACTGATATACTATAAATAAGAATGAGAACAACGCTTATTATTATTTAAAGAGGTGAAGGTATTGAAGAAAGCATCTAAAAGACAAGAAGATATTTTAGCTTTTATTAAAGAGGAAGTAAGAAAAAAAGGTTATCCACCTTCCGTGCGTGAAATTGGCGAAGCAGTTGGACTAGCCTCAAGCTCAACTGTACATGGTCATTTGGCTAGGTTGGAAAGCAAAGGTTTAATTAGAAGAGATCCTACTAAACCTCGTGCAATTGAAATACTTGACAGTGTTAATTCAATAATAGAAAAACAAGGAGTTGTTCACGTACCCTTAGTTGGTAAAGTAACAGCTGGCCTTCCTAATACAGCAATTGAAAATGTAGAGGAGTTCTTCCCACTTCCTGAAACGTTTGGAACATCTGATGATAACCTTTTCATGCTTGAAATTATGGGTGATAGCATGATTGAAGCGGGTATTTTAAACGGAGATTATGTAGTTGTAAAACAACAACAGTCAGCTAATAATGGTGAAATAGTTGTTGCTATGACAGAAGATGATGAAGCTACAGTAAAACGTTTCTTTAAAGAAAAGTCTTATTTCCGTTTGCAACCTGAAAATTCTACAATGGAGCCGATTATTGTCAACCAAGTATCTATATTAGGTAAAGTAGTAGGAGTTTATCGTCATATTCAATAGACACTCGGCAACTTGACATAATCTACTATAATACGTATTATGAAATAGAGCCGATATCATATCTAAACGAAAAGTGGACATTTTCGTTTAGATCATCGAAAAAACCCCTTTACCTTTATGGTTGAGGGGTTTTTATTTATGATTTCATTCAATATTTGATACAAAAAAACGTATTTCATTTAGAAAAAAGATTTATGTTAGATAGATAATACAATTCTTAATCCAGCATCTCGTATAAACCAATAAAAATTAGTATGCCACCTGAAATAGTTATAGAATATTTACCAATAAATGTTTTATTTAGTAACAAACCAAAATGACTTCCAATACCAACGGTCAAGATTGAAAAAAAACCTATAGAAATTACAGTCCAAATAGCTGATATCCCACTTGCTCCAATTGCAATTCCACTTATTAAACAGTTCACAGATAATATAAACCCTAAGCTAATTGCTTCTCTAACAGAAATAATATTATTTCCATCTTTATCAATTTGTTCTGTTTTTTTGGCTGTATCCTCGTTAGAAAGTATACTTGATAAAATAGTCCATAGACCGATTATACAAAGTAAGGAACTCCCCAAAAGGTTTGCATGTAATATTGGAATATAGTTAGTGATAATTTCTCCACTTACAACTGCAACATAAGCGACTACCATTGAAATAATCGCTATTGTTACATTTGAAAAGATAGGTATTTTAGTTTGTTTTATTCCGTAGGCCAAACCTATTCCTAAATTGTCTAAATTAGCTGCTATCCCTATAAGGATAATAGTTATCCAATGCATTTTATCCTCCCCAAGACCTTTGATCTCTATTTAAAAGGATATGCAGGATTTTTTTTTTTGTTAAAAAAATTTTTATTTTCGATGCTTTGATTGCATAAAAAACTCCTTCAACCATATGGATGAAGGAGTACTTTATTTCACTAAAAACACAATAAACGGTTTTTGCATCTATTGTTTTTAGAATTCTTTATACTTCAATTTCATTACCATTTAAGATTAAACGATAGGCTATTTCAGCCTTCAAGGATGCAGATACAGCACAATATTTCTCTTCTCCTAATTTAATTGCACGTACTACTTTCTTTGCGTCAATATCTCCTCTTACATCGAATAATAACGAAGCAGCAGTAAATGCAGTTGGCAATTCTTCTCGTCGAGAGCCATCTACTTTAATTTCTATGGACTCAATTTTATCTAAATGTGGCTTTAATATCATTGTAACGTCAATTCCAATACAACCCGCTAGTGAACTGAGTAGCATTTCAGTAGGTGTTGGGGCATTGCCTTCGCCTCCATAATTTGGCGTTGCATCCATATACATTGGATATCCTGATGGACCTTTTGCTTCAAATGCACGTCCTCCTTGCCATTTTGCTATTACTTCCATTTTTATCAACCTTTCTTTTCTTAGAATTCTTTTACTTTTGCTAAAAATTTTTGCGCACGTTCTGTTGCAGGTTGTGTAAAGAATGACTTTGGTTCTGCATCTTCGATGATTTGTCCATCCGCCATAAACAAAATACGATTAGCTACATTTTGGGCAAAATTCATCTCATGTGTTACGATGACCATCGTCATTCCCTCATCAGCTAATTCTTTCATCACTTTTAACACTTCTCCAACAAGTTCAGGATCTAACGCTGATGTTGGTTCATCAAATAACATAATTTGTGGTTCCATTGCTAGTGCACGAGCAATTGCTACACGTTGTTGTTGTCCACCTGATAGTTTAGAAGGATAAACATCTTCCTTTTCTTGCAGGTCAACTCGTTTTAATAATTGGCTAGCTATTATCTTTGCTTTTTCCTTCGACTGTTTCTTAACGACAATTAATGCTTCCATTACATTTTCAATAACTGTTTTATGCGGATATAGGTTAAACTGCTGAAAAACCATACCAGTATCTTGACGTATGGCATGAATTGTTTTTTGGCGTACCTTTTTCTTATCAGTTGCTCGTAGTTGATGATCATTAACAAATATAGTTCCACTTGTAATCGTTTCTAGTCCGTTTAAGCAACGTAAAAGAGTACTTTTTCCAGAACCACTTGGTCCAACGATAGCGACAACTTGATGGGCAGGAATCGTCAATGAAATATTTTTTAACACCTCATGCTTATCAAAGCTTTTGGATAAATCATTAGTTTTTATCACGATTTTACCCCCTTAATAAATCGATAATCGTTTCTCAATTTTATTCAATATAAATGTAAATACTGTACTCATTATCCAGTACATAACCGCAATAGATAAATAAAATGGCATGTAGACGTAATATTGCGCGACTAATAACTGGGCAGAACGTAATAACTCTGTTACAGCAATAACCGATACTAATGAAGTTTCTTTTAACATCCCTACAAATGTATTACCAAGTGGAGGTATAGCAATGCGAATTGCTTGTGGAATGACAATACGTCGAATAGCTTGAGCCTCCGTCATTCCCGTCGCAAGTGCTGCTTCAGTTTGTCCATTTGGCACCGCTTGAATAGCCCCACGGAATGCTTCTGAAACATAAGCACCGATATTAATACTCAGAGCAATATAAGCCGCAGTGAGTGCTCCTAATTCAATGCCATAATCAACAAGACCATAATATACAATGACGATTTGAACAAGTGGCGGCGTTCCCCGAATAATCGATACATACACTCTCGCTATTGTACGAAAGAAACGATTGCCCTTTAAACGAGCAATCGCTGTAATTAAACCGATAATTAAGCCGAAAAACATAGATACCACTGTAATTAATAATGTATAGTAAGCCCCTTTTAGTAAAAAGGGTAAATTATCAATTACTACATCCATGGAAACTACCTACCTTCTTTACTCGGCCTTTGGTTCTTCATCAAACCATTTTACGAAGATTTTTTTATACGTACCGTCTTGTTTCATATCAGCTAATGCTTTATTTAAAGCATCAACTAATTCTGTATTCCCTTTTTTAACAGCTACTGCAGCTTTGTCGGATTTTATTGGTTCACCAACAGTTTTCACTTTAAATCCATTTTCTTCAATTATAGGTTTTAGTGCATATACGTTATTAATTGTCGCATCTACACGACCTGCATCTAAATCTTTTAATGTTGTAATGACATCATCGTACGTATTGATTTTAAAGTCTCCTACTTTAGGCATTAAATCATTGCGTAAAAATGCTTCATCGTTCGTCCCTAACCCTACAGCAATTTTCTTCCCTTTGAAATCATCAACTGATTGAATAGTTGTATTGTCCTCTTTTACAATTACTTTCACATCATTCGTAATATAAGGTTCAGTAAAATCAATTTGTTTTTTACGGTCTTCTGTAATCGTTACTTGGCTAACCAAAATATCAAATTTACCTTTTTGTAATCCAGGTATAAGTCCAGAAAAGTCCTGTGCAACAAATTTTGGTTTTACACCTATACGATTCGCTAATTCTGTCGCAATATCAACATCAAAACCGTCGTATTCTTGACTTTTATTCATGAAATTATAAGGTGCATACGTTCCCATAATCCCTATTGTTAATTCCCCTTTATCTTGAATAGCCTTGAATGAATTTTTATCGCTTTCTTTAGTTGAGTTATTACCACATGCCCCTAATAACAAAGCTGTTGTCGCTGCTAATGCCAACAAAATTTTACTCTTCTTCACTTTCTCTTCCTCCTTAATTAATAATCCAAACAAACTAAAAAAGATCAACCTGAACAGTTTTTACAACAATTTAGTCTAAATCTACGTTTGATGATAGAACCTAAAATTGTATTGTTATCGCTCTATCTAAACAAACCACTCTGGCTTCAATCTTGCATATCTGCTCTCCTGATTCATTAGTCAATTAAATCCTATTAGAATACTAGAGTTTAGTCAACTAGTCTTACTTATTCAGATTTTTCCACCGATTCTTCTTATTTATTACCAAAATAACGACTAAACAAGCATAAATCTTTTACTGCATTAAAATTAACTTAAGGACTGTATTTTTTATTTCCTATATGATTATTCCCAAGAATCATCTGTAAAAAACATCAATTAGTATCAAAGTATTTTTACATTTTATTCCTTCATCATTTCACCAGAAAAAAAGACCCATCCAAAGAAAATAGGCCCATTTCATTAATAACTTATTTATATTATTCAATTGTTCTTACCTACTTCCCGAATCTTTACCTTTAGTGCTTTTATCATTCAACTTTTATTTAAGTTTTTATAAGGCTGCTAGTGTAATTTGCCTTACTAATCCATCATAGCTTCAACAGTCGCTAGTCCTTCAATTCCGTCCAATTGTGAGCTGATTCTCCCTTCGCATGGTTTAATAAACAACATATATTCCCTCCTTTCTATTCTTTTAATCCGAATGTACACACTTATGCTTCACTCATTACTATAAAATGCAAAGAACTACATAATCTCATACACGTTTAGAAAATAAATACCTCTATTGTTTCATTTGTACAAGATTCATTTACCAAATTCGAATCATATTTTAGAAAGAGAGGTGACATTAAATTGAATTATCAATCTGGACAGCAAGTGACAGATTCCCGATTAATCGCAAATATTATTAAGGCAATAAACGGAGAATATACTTCTATATATTGTTACGAACAATTAGCTAATCAAGCACAGAATAGTGACGTAAAAAATCAAATTCTTGAAATCAGAAATGATGAGATTAGACACTATCAAGGGTTTGCACAAATTTATACATCCCTTACTGGATATCAGCCAACTCCGAAACTGACAAATCAATGTCCTCCTGATTTTAGAAATGGAGTAGTCGCTGCATTTAAAGATGAGCAGGATACTGTAGACTTTTATCACGAAGTAGCCAGGGAGACCCCAAACCTATTTATCAAAGATCAATTTCAGCAAGCTTCGTTTGATGAACAAAATCATGCTGTTTGGTTTTTGTTTTTTATGAATCACAGTTAAGAAATAGAAGAAGCAAAGAAATGATTGCAGATCAACAATTAGTTATAAACAATCTTGAAGAAAAAATAAGAATATTCACTCATGCTGTTAATGG